>NZ_JAVJQN010000112.1:0-75232 GCF_040218245.1 Coleofasciculus sp. E1-EBD-02
TCGCACCCCACCCAAAACGCCACAATAACCCCTCTGCGAACCTCTGCGCTACCCTCTGCGAACCTCTGCGTTTCCCGATAAAATTATCGAATTCACCCCTAACTCCCAAACAATGATCACCTCCTCAAGACGATTTTCAGCGTTCAATTATCCCGATGCAACGACACGATGAGAGGGCGCACGTCTGTGCGCCCCTACAGTTTCTGGGTATAGGATGAACCCATTAGGGGAGTTTTGGGAAAATAATTTCTATTTCAGTATTGACAAATGCCGTAGTTGGGTGAGAGACTTACTTCATAATGGGAACAATGTGCCAGCCTATAGGGTCAATTTCATCCCGATTCAACACCACTATTGAGTGAAGTCACGTTAAGCTGGTCTCATCAATAAGAGCGTGAAAGCTCCCAAGAAAGTTCAAAAAACAAACGCGATCGCACCCCAAACGCTAAAATAACCCCTCTGCGACCCTCTGCGCTACCCTCTGCGAACCTCTGCGTTTCCCGATAAAATTATCGAATTCACCCCTAACTCCCAAACAATGACGACAAGATGAGAGGGCGCACGTCTATGCGCCCCTACCGTTGACAAATAACAAATCAAGACGACTTCGCTTCTAGGCTTTCTAGGCGGCTTTTGAGTTCCTGATTCTCTTGCTTAATCTGATCCAATTCTTCGCGAAGCTGTTTAATCGCTTTGTCTGAACCCACTCGCTTCTGCACCGTTTGAATCGCTTCTTCCGCCCGACGACGCACACGCCCATCCGGTGTTTGATTACACAGCGATCGCAAAACCCCAATCGCCTTAACCGTTTCCATTTGGGCTAAGGCGGAAACAACCGCCACTTGAGTCAGGAAGAACGATTCCCCGGATAACTCCTCTAACGCTTCTAATATCTCCTCTAGCTTATTCGGGGTTTGACCTGTGGAAATGGTGCCTAATGCCCGAATGGACGCCAATCGTAAGGGTTGAGGAACACCTAGCTTAGTGTACTCCATAATCACATCGAGCGCCTGGGGGGAAGACTTCATCTGACTCAATCCCGCGATCGCACCCGAACGCACCACTTCGTTCCAACCCGCACGTTCATTGAGAATCGTTGTCAACAGGTGCAGCACTTCATCTGCTTTATCTTTCATACTCCCAGACGCCAGTTTACCCAGCACCTTCGCCGCCGATGCTTCTACATAATAGCTAGCATCTCCCCCTTCTAACAGATGGTTTAAGGCTTGATAACTTTCAACCGTTTTCACCTTACTCAAAGCTTCAACCACCGATCGCCGCACCCGCGCATCTTTATCCTGCAATCCAGCAACTAACGCAACAGAGGCTTGATCCAGTTTGACTTTTGCTAATTGTTTGGCGACTTCCACACGCACCCCCCAGAAGGGATCATCCGTCAGGGCTTCTGCTAACGCTTGAACCACTTCTAACCCTCCCTTCTTCACTAACGCTTGGGCGGCGTAAATCCGGGAAACGGGGTCAGGGTCATATTTCAGTTGGGCTTTTAGTTCGGCTAACGGATACTCTAGCGTCACCGTTTTTAAGTAATTGTTCCCCGCATCAAAACTAATAAACTGGGGTTTTTTCTCCAAGGGGAAATAGAAACTCTGTTCCCGTTCATGGATGCGAACCTTAAACGTTTTCAGCGGGGAATCAGCGTCAGTGTAGCCAAAGGCGATGGGAATTTTCAGGTCAAATCGCTCATTCTTGCTACCATTTTGACTCTCTTTCACTTGAGTTTGGACAACCGTAACTTTCGCCAACTGGCTATCCCCATCCCAGGTGTAGCTAACTTTATAATCGGGATGACCGCCTCGGAAGACATATTGATCAAACAGAAATAGGAGATTTCGACCCGTAGCTTTTTCAATTGCCCGTAATAGATCAACCGTTTCTACGGTATTATGAGCATTATCTTGGACAAAGGTTTGAATCGTCTTCCAGAATAACTCATCCCCCAATTCTGCCCGGATTATATGATAAACACAAGCCCCTTTTTCATAAAGGTGGCGGTCATACAATTCAATCGCTTCTCGGTAGATATGGGTAACAATCGGGCGACGATAGCGGGAGGTGTCTTCCTGGATGTAGCTGCGGGCTTCATTAAGTAGATAATACGCCGCATCATCTTTCCCATACTCCTGTTCAGTCCACAAGACTTCCGTATAGGATGCCATTCCTTCCTTAATCCAAGCATGAGACCAATGCTTGATCACGACCAAATCACCAAACCATTGATGTGCTAATTCGTGGGCGACTAAGCTTTCAGTACGCATCCCATCAAGCGCCGCCCGTTCATCCAGTAAACAGCGATCGGTGAGTAGGGTGGTGGAGGTGTTTTCCATCCCCCCAAAAATAAAGTCATCAACACAAACTTGGGCGTATTTGGGATAAGGATAGGGATAGCCAAAGACATGACTATAGAATTCCATCATCTGTGGCGTTTTCCCCATACTGCGCCGCGCATCTTCTTCCCGCCCTTTTTCGACATAATAGGTAACAGGTTTTCCTTGCCATTCATCGCGAATTTCGGCAAAGTCACCCACTGCTAAGGTCATTAAATAGGTCGGATGAACGTGGTTTTGTAACCAGTGATAAGTTGTGCGATCGCCCGATTCTTGAGTTCCGATCAGTTCCCCGTTGGATATCGCCATCAAGGGTTTCGCAACCGTGACACGCAGTTCCGAACTCGCCAATTGACCCGGATAATCGAAACAGGGGAACCAGAAGCGGGAGTCTTCATCTTCGCCCTGTGTCCACACCTGGGTGGGTTTGTTGGGGTAATCTTGGCTGGGAGTAATGAAATAGATACCCCGTTGCGGATGTTCAACATGGTACGCGATCGCGATTTTTACTTCTTTCCCCGCCTCAGTCGGGTTGCGAAGCTGGATCTGTAGTTGTTCCCCGTCACAGTCAAAGGGTTGGGATTCCCCATCAATCTGCACCGATTCAATCGTCAGGTTCACCGCATCCAGGACAAACTGACGGATATCATCACGCACAGGCGTTAGGGTAATAGTGCAAGTCCCCTCTAAGCGCTGTTTGGGGATATCCAAGACCAAATCCAGGAAAATATGATTCACTTGTCCCGGGCGATCGGGGTTGTAGTGGGGTCTAGCACCGGGTAATTCAAAGGACTTGTGACCGTTTTGATCCGAATCAAAATAAGACTGTGCCATGAATGTGTCAAACGTTAACAGAACAACTACAAGTATCTCCTCCTTCCAGGTTAGCTTGTCTCCCCGACTCCCAGTCAATGGGAAACCAGCGTTTTAACTTAGAACTCTCTTAACCTTAAACAATCACTCCACAAAAAATTATTGTATGTAGGGTGGGTTAGGCGGGTTTCTCATCAGGATAATAACCATTGAATGAATTCTCCGCCGTAACCCACCAATATTAATGCTGAAGCGGATATCATTTAACCTACCTTATTGGTTTATCAAAAAATATATGAAGAGCCAAAAATACCTAGTTACCTAACCTGATAACCGTCCTGTAACACTGACTTATTTTGCACAAACCATTGTAGAGACGTTGCATGCAACGTCTCTACAATGGTGCCGAAAGTCCTAATCGATGTGTCTACTGCTATATTTTCCCCCGTTAAGCGGACACAATGTAATCCGAATCAATCGCACTCACTTGATTCGCATCCACTAATGCCTGATACACCATAGCCGCCACCTCACCACGGGTAGCCGCTTTGGTTGGATCGAGTTTTTTGACATCAGGATGATTCACCACAATTTGTTTCTTCGTTGCTGTGGCGACTTCCTCCTTGCCATACTCCGGAATATCATCACTATCCTCGTAAAAATCTAAGGCATTATCATCGGATTCTGATAATTCTAATCCATTCACCAAAGACACCAAAACCTGAACCCGTTCCACATTATCTCCCTGGCGGAACATATCACCGGGATAACCAGACAGAAATCCGCCGCGATAAGCTTTTTGAATCACATCCTTTGCCCAAGACTTATCACTAACATCCAGGAAGTTTTTGGCTTCCCGTTTAGGTTCAGGGTCAAAGGCTTTAACCAATAACGCTGCATATTGGGCGCGGGTCATTTTTTCATTGGGTTTAAATGTACCATCGCCAAACCCGCTAATTAAGCCTTTGTCGAGTAATCCTTCAATAAAGGGTTTTGCCCAATGGTTTTGAATATCAGGGAAGGTTTTAGGTTGGTTATCATCGGGACTAGCGCTAACAATATAGTCTGAGTTAACTTCACTCACCTGATTCGCATCAACCAGCGCCTGATACACCATCGCCGCCACCTCAGCGCGGGTAGCATCTTTGGTCGGATCAAGTTGTTTCGTATCCGGATAACTCACCACAATTTCTTTCTTGGTTGCCGTGTTGACTTCATCTTTGGCATAATCTGGAATAGCCGCGCGATCGCTATAGGTACTCAACACTGTCCCATCACTTGCCGATAACCCCAATCCATTCACTAAAGATACAATCACTTGCGCCCGTTGCACATTATCATTGGGTTTAAAGCTATTGTCAGGAAAACCAGACAGGAATTCGCCGCGATAAGCCTCTTGAATCACATTTTTTGCCCAGAAATCATCAGCAACATCGGTGAAATTGATGCCATCCCGTTTAGCCGAGGGATTAAAGGCTTTCACTAATAACGCCGCATATTGAGCGCGGGTCATTTTTTCATCGGGCTTAAATGTGCCATCTGTAAAACCACTAATTACTCCTTTGTCAATTAATCCTTGAATAAAGGGTTCTGCCCAGTGGTTTTCAATATCGGAGAAGGTATCCGGTGCTTGACCTCCATCATCATCGTCATCACCATTTCCACCGCCACCATCGCTGATACTGCCTTCAATGTTAATTGATCCACTCACTTGATTAGTCGTCAACTGATTTCCCCAAGACAGCAGCGTATTTTTGCTGGAGTTGAGAATCGCAAACTTGCCGTTGTTGCGAAAAATATTATTACCCGGATCGTCTTGGCTTTTGCCTAAATCAGGCTCAGCATTACCTGTTACAGCAATACCGTATTCTTGATTATCTTCAATGGTGTTATCTCGCAGGATAGGTTTAGAATCGACAGAAATTCCCACTCCGAATCGGTTTTCGGTAATAAGATTATCTACAATTCGCGGCGTCGCCTCGCCATCAATACTAATACCGTAACCTGCTCCTTTACATGTATTATCCTTAATTTCTCCTTGAGCCTTTTTGGTAAACGAGATGCCATTGCCACCGTTATCAATAAAGTCATTATCAACAACGTTAGGTTTAGCGGTTCCGGTAGCTAAAACCCCTTCGCGATCGCATTGAGTAAAGGTACAGTTTGTTATAGTTGGATCAGTCGATTCGATCCAAATCCCTGTGCCGCGTGTGGCTTTATTCGTCACCGTGACACCGCGCACTTCGGTTGTATCTTCCAGTAAAAGAGTTATATTTTGTTGAGCCAGCGTGGGGCTAATATACTCGCCATTCCCTTCAATTACAATACCATCGCCTTTATTCTGTTCATTGCCTACCAGTTTGACGCCAGATGGGACTTGCAGTGGGAAAATCTCGCCACTCGTCGCATTATAGGTTCCCGCCGTCAGTTGTATAGTTGTATCGGCTTGGGCTTGTTGCAGGGCTTTGGACAAGGTTTTAAAGGGAGCAGATTGGTCACCCGTCGCGCTATCGTTTCCGGTAGCGGGATTAACGTAAAGAGTTTGAGCCATAATGTAATCTATCTATCGAAACAATAATTGGAGTATTGACTTGAGATAATGGTGAATGTTTCCCAGCGTAAGCTCAACTTGTAGCCAAAATCATCCTTCATTAGGATGAAATCTAGCTACTCACGGTTCCTGAAAATGACATACTTTTAACCTTCAAATCACCTTCTCAACTTAAGTTGAGAGACGTGCGGGTTAAGTGGTTTCTGCCAAACCGGAGTCAGCTTGCTGATCAGACGTCCAGGTTGGGTCGTCATGGCTGATTTACAATTGGCTGTGCTGGTTTAGGATGAGGATGATGAATATAGCTTGACCTCCCGGAAAACAATGGCTTTAGAACCCTGTAAGGTGTGTGGTTCCCTAACTAGCACGAATGATGAAATTTGCATGATTTGTGGCTATCCGGCGAAAGGACGCCCGAAGACGATTTGGTTAAAGTGGATTGCGCTGATTCTGGCGCTGGCTATTGGTTTACCTTTAATTATCGTTACGTTTCAAAATCTCGTGAGTTCAGAGACGCCGATTCAATCCGTACCCTCTGACAGTAAGTAGGGTTTGTTTGCTTGAGGGGGAGCTGGGGAAGACTTCGGCGTGAGCGCTCAGTCGAACGCTGGGGGAGCCAATGTAGAGACGTGCCATGGCACGTCTGGAAGTGTTGCCTATTGCCTATTCCCTGGCGCGTAGCGCTATATCTGCATCTCGATGAGAAGCCGATGAGTTCTCAAAGTTTTCAGTCCTAAACTCCGATAACTACCCGTTTGAATGAGGATGGTCAAATCGATTATCCTCTAGATTCTAATGCACATCTGTGAATGTCCCTACACAAAGCCACTACTCTCTCTATTCTCCGATTACAACAAAAACATACACAGGATGTATTCGGCTATTGATTCCCGGAACGCGATCGCGAAACGGTTCATCTGAGAGAAGGAGATTAATGATGCATTATCAAAAATACACTGATGAATCCTCAACCCGCTTATCGCGTCTCAAGGTATTCAATAGTACATACGCTCTAGATGAAAAGCAACTGGATGGAAATCTGCACGATGTATCACTGACTAACCCGGAATCGCTTCCTTTCTTTGAATTTATTCCGGCGACACCGAAATCGCCGCAGCGAGTCTTCGGGATTGTTGGTGTGGTGATTCTCTTGGCGGTATTGGGGATAAGTGGCGCGATCGCCTTAAGTAGTTGGACAAGAGGAAACGGCTCTGTACTAAGTCTTGTAAATAGTCCTCAAACCCTGACAAAGGACAAATGACAAAGGACAAATGACAAAGGACGAAGGACAATGAATGAACATCATTATTATATTGGTTTACTACTTATCTTGCTGGTATTCGGGTTTGAACTCCTGGTTCAGTCAGCCGATATCAACGCCGGATCACGAGTGCGATCGCGTTCCTCTCGTCAGGAAGATAGTTTATTAGTTAGTCGTTGAGATGGAATGGGATGAATCAGCGTTATTATCGGATTTTAGGATTAAGTTTATTCCTGGTTTGTGTGGGAGTTCTGCTATGGACAGGTTTTCAGCTAACTTTCGGTATTGAATCTCAATCCGTCGCGATTCCGATCAACGCTAAACAGAATTTAATCACTCGCATTTATACGCCTAAAACGACACCGAAACCCCAACCTGTGATGATTTTATGTCATGGGGTGAATGCGAGTAAAGAAAGCATGACCCCTTTAGCGATAGAGTTAGCCAGACATGGGATTGCAGCCATTCCCTTTGACTTTGGCGGCTATGGAGAATCCTATTCGGTGGGGATGCAAAATAAATCGATTAACAGCCTAGAAGCCAGTACCGTCGCTGATGCGAAAGCCGTCTTAGATTTTGTGCGATCGCGAAGCGTGTCCGATATGGACGTATCGCATCCCTCCCAGTTTGATGCTAAACGTATTGGCATTGCGGGTCATTCCATGGGGGGAACCACAGCATTAAAGTTAGCTCAACTTGAGTCTCAACTACAAGCGACAGTTGTCCTGAGTATCAGTGGATTTGCCACGCCCACCATTCCCAACAATCTCTTCCTGGGTGTTGGCTTATACGAACAACTGAATCCGCCGTCAGAATTGCGCCAAATGTGGCAAACGGTTTGTCCGGATGGTATTTGTGATAATTTTAATAATGGAACCGCACGTCGGTTAGTTATCTCCGATACAACGGATCATTTTACTGCACCCTACGACCCCAAATTAATCCGCCAAGTAATTCGCTGGACACAACAAGCTTTTGATCTACCGCTTCAAGAGAAGCCTTTAATTGTTCCCTGGTTTATTGTTGGTGGGATTGGTACAGTTAGCGGCAGTATTATGGGGGGAGTTTGGCTAGTTCTGCGTTGGCATAATTCAAAGCCTTCTCTCTCTAACCCCCTTTATACCTCCCTTTCATTCCCCCCTTTCAAAGGGGGGCTAGGGGGGATGGAGAAAGGATCAAAAGCAAGAATTCGATACAGTGTAACTGGATTTTGGGGGATTGTTCTCCTTATAGGCTGGATAGCCGGAACCAGTAATCTTTTAGTCTTGTGTAGTCTGCTGCAATTGGTCAGTAATTATGGTTTACGTCATCCGGGAAAGATTAGCCAAGCGGTACGAATTACTGGATTGTATGTCGGTTTAGGGTTAGCCGCTTTCTGCTTATCGGGTTTACTTCGGGGTGCGGTTGAATTGTGGCATCATCCCCTATCCTGGCTCAAATTACCCCAATTTTTACTGCAATGGATTATTTTTATTGTTTATAACTATGGCATCGCGATGAAAGTGGCTGTTTTAGAGACGTACACGTTCACGTTACAACCAAGTTGGCTCTTGTTTCTGATTATCGGATGTGAGTTAATTCAACCCGGTATTATTTTAACCGGGGTGGAAAAAGTAGGGATTTGGCTAGTGCAATGGTTACGTCGTCCGCTAACTGTAACTGGATTGGGTAAAGTCTCTGGAAAAGACGCCGGATTAATCGGAGTTTTGGTGGTGTTACTTATTGTTTTATTAGATCAGCGCCGTGCAGATATTGGTCAAGTTGCTAGTCAGGGAATCGCCGCGCTGGAAGTGTTTGGACTATTGCTAGTGTTACCGATTGGGGTGGGGATTTGGATTGTGCGATCGCGCTGGTTTCAGCGTTTGGAACATCGGTTAACTTAAAACGAATGCCACTGACTTTAGAGTTTGTAGTAAGCGCTTTAGCGCTTCTGGCACGCTTCGTGCCTACTACGAACCCAGATTAACTCAGCGACATTTAACTTAAAACCCCTCACCCCCAGCCCCTCTCCCACCCAGGGGATAGGGGAGAATACAGGGGACTTTAGGTTAGGTATTTTCAATGAATAATAGAGAATAGTAAGATTATTTTTAGTTCTTTTTTCTCTTGATAAAAGAAGAAGAAATTGATGTGCTGTCCGGTTCCCCTTCTCCCCATGAAACCCAAGTTCTTGCATCCTTTGTCCTCCATCCGTATACTTAAGCTAAATCCCTCTCCCCCAGCCCCTCTCCCACAAGGGGAGAGGGGAGAATAAAGGTAACTTTAGGTTATGTATTTTTAATTAAAAATAGAGAATAGCAAGATTATTTTTAGCTCTATTTTCACTTGATAAAAGAGGAAGAAATTGATGCACTATCCGGTTCCCCTTCTCCCCCCGGTGGGAGAAGGGGTTAGGGGATGAGGGGGAAAATGCCAAGAAGTAGACAGACACCCCCCTTAACTTGACACCAATGGAGGATGAGGGTGTCCAAACTCCCCGCGAATTCGACTCAAAACCCCTGCCAAATTCCTCTCCACCTCCTCACTACTCACTCGCACAAATCGTAATCCTAAAGACTCCAAAAGTTGCTGTCGTTGCTCATCCAAATATTTCTGAGACTCATGAACTCCACCATCAACCTCCACAATCAACCGCTCAGACGCACAGAAAAAATCAACGATAAATCGCCCGATGGGTTGCTGACGCCGAAACTTTCGCCCCTCTAGCTGCTTTTTCCGCAAGGCTTGCCATAATATTGCCTCACTCGGCGTTGGTTCCTTGCGAAACTGACGAGCAATTTCTATCATCTTCTGTTCTAATTGTCTGGGAACTTCCCATCGCTCTACATTTTCAGTTCTTTTCACGGCGTTACCTCTCAAGAATAAATTGTGTAGGGGCTCTTCCACCTGTTTTTGTAGCCAAGTTCCATAGCGAAACCATGCCTGAAGTCGGTCATTGGCTTGGGTAAACGGAGTATCTAACTGTTCTTTGAGTCCAGCATAGTCTTTAGCATGACGCCTCCACTCATCGTGTAATGCGGCGGCAAAGTAGATGGGGAGTCTGTCACTAATGGCAATGGCGTCGGCTTCACTGAGGTTACACTGCTTTAACCAGTCCATAAAAGCAGGTTTAACCGCTTGAATAATCGGGTTTTTATCGGGATGATTAAAAAACTTTTGATTTAAAATTAAGTGGCTATTCTCTAATGCCTGTTCAATCCCATTTTTTAAGGGTTTGAGATTAAAGTGTTTAGGTTCAATTTCTGTTTTCTCATCAACCAGATTCTTAATGGCTTGAAGTAATGAGCGCAAAACCAGCCACCACCCTTTTTCACTGGCATTTTCAGCTAAACCCAGGGCAGATAGGGCTTCAACCCCATCCCCGGCTAAACTATCCCATTTGCCAAAAAAGAAATCAATCCCTCCTTTTCCTAGGGCTTTTGAGAATTCTTTTAAGTTGAGTTCCATTGGTTTGTGAACCAATGCAGTTGGCTTGCTGATGGGGAGTCCAGATTCGTTTGTCATGATGGGTTTAGGGGAATGGTTACAGGGTGATAATGTAGAGACGCGCCATGGCACGTCTCTACAGGGTATCGGAACAGGGAATTTTGACCTCGGAACACGGCATTTGGAGTTCAGCAATTCCACCTTAGCAGGTGCGTTACGCTGACGCTAACGCACGATGGCGGACTGACACAGCTAAAATAGGACTTTGTTTGTAGTGAGAACTTTAGTTCTCTAACGCCTAGCTGGAGAGGGCTAAAGCCCTCACTACGTACCCAATCTATTGCACCATTTTAGTTGGGTCACGGCACTACGGCTGGTACACCTTAATTGGTGGATTAAAATTGTAGGGGCGCACCGACGTGCGCCCAATTTCTGACGACGTGCGCCCGGTTTAAACGTCAAATCTGTTTAACAATTTTAGCGGTGTCAAGGATGCTTTCTAGGATTGATGTTACTGATAGCTGGATTTATTTACATAGCTGCACCCATCTTTTTGAATCACAGTCATAAACATTCCCAATCAGAAGGTAAACAATATATTGGTTCAATGAATCGCGCCCAGCAAGCTTACTATTTAGATGAACAAAAATTCAGTGGCAATATTCCTGATCTAGGTTTGGGTATCAAAACTGAAACCGAAAGCTACACCTACTCAACTCAGATAACTGATAATGCTGCATTTAACTATGGCATATCTCGTAAGGACAACGTTCGGAGTTATGTCGGTGGTGTTTTTGTCGTTCCCGCAACTGACGTTGATGCTGCATCGGATGAAATAACTACAGTTGCTATTCTATGTGAAGCGGATACACCAGGTTCAATTAAACCTGTAGTACCTACCTATCAAAATGGTGAACTGGCTTGCGGTGAAGGGACAACAGATTTACTCAGATAGGAATAAGTTGAACAATTCTGCAACTGCTTCGTTAATTTAGGGTTGCTTACATTAATGAAGTATTTAGATAAGGGCGCAAGCCTTCATCCGTGTCAACTTAAGCTCAACCCCTATCCCACGCCAGCCCTCACCCCCAGCCCCTCTCCCAAGCTTGGGAGAGGGGAGCAAGAGCAAGAGAGCCCGGTTCCCCTTCTCCCATGAAAAAAAAGCGAAGTATCCTCTGTCCCAACTCCGGTTCCCCTTCTCCCCACGGTGGGAGAAGGGGTTAGGGGATGAGGGGGAAAATGCCGCTGAGTAGATAGACACAGCTTAAAACCTTGCCAGTATTACTTTTCAAGCTTAACTTGACACCCATGCAAGCCTTGCGCCCCTACATTTAGACTGAACTCTTATGACGGATTGAACTATGGTTATTTTGGAAAAAACCTCTACCCAACTGAAACTTCGACATCGCCCCTATTTTATTTGGCAACTCTCTGGATGCTTGGTGTTTAGCGTTCCTTTACTCATTGTTCTCGTCAGCTTAGTCCTACCTTGGATTGTTTATATGTTAGGCTTGTATGCCTTATTCGCATTTAATCTAGTGGCGGGTATTCTATTACTGGTTTGTGCCGGACGTATTTTTATCTATCACTTTGACAAAGAGACAAACAGTCTCTTGATTAAACGTCGGGGATTGTTTAAAACTCAAGTTAGCTTATATCCCCTGAGTGATATTTTTCAGGTGCAACTGAAATCCACAAGCTGGAATCAGGATAAAACAAGCAACTATCAAATCGCGATTATTTTGAAATCAGGTAAACACTTGCCGCTCAAATCAGGAGAAACATCTCTACAGCAAAAGCTGGAAACCGTTAACCTAATTCGCCAATTCCTGGGTATGCCACCACAGAAACTAGCTGATTAATCTCTACTTTTATACCCTCTGCCTGATTCGTCAGTAAGTCAGTGGAAATGAACCTCAATAGAATGTCACTGACTGGTATGCTGGTGGGTTGAGCGAAGTCGAAACCCAATATATTAACTTGTATCAATAATCCTCAAACTCTGACAAATGACGAATGACGTAGCTGGCTTCTCAAGGGTAGCGATTATGACGAATGACAAATGACAAATGACTAATTGTGTATGCTAGCAATAGCACAATCATCGAGGAAAGGATCATGAGTGCAGTAACCTCAACCCCGAATCAACCCGCTTTAACGGAATTACGAGAAGGATTACCCAATATTTGCGGGTGGGAAGAAAACATTCGGGAAGTGGTGCAACAAGACGAACCTGTATTTTTACCGACAACCAATCTGCGCCTCGAGGATATCACGTCAGGATTCGCTTGCGCCTTACACATGCACCAACCCACGGTTCCCGCCGGGGCGAATGGTGAATTGATTAGCAATCTCCAATATATGTTTGAACATCCCCAGGAAGGGGATAACCATAATGCCGAACCCTTCGCCGGGTGTTATCGTCGTATGGGCGATTTTATTCCCCAACTGGTGGCTGAGGGGTGCAATCCTCGGATTATGCTGGACTATTCGGGGAATTTATTGTGGGGATTCCAGCAAATGGGGCGGGAGGATATCCTGAATAATCTTAAGCGAATTACCTGCGATCGCGCTTATCAGCCTTATGTGGAATGGCTGGGAACAATGTGGAGTCATGCGGTTGTTCCTTCTACCCCAATTCCCGATATTAAACTGCATATTCAGGCATGGCAACATTATTTTGCCGCTATGTTTGGTTACGATGCGCTGAAGCGGGTGAAAGGCTTTTCCCCACCAGAGATGCATTTACCCAATCATCCTGATAGTTTGTATGAATACATCAAAGCGCTGAAAGACTGTGGCTATCGCTGGTTGATGGTACAGGAACATTCTCTGGAAAATCTGGATGGTTCGGGATTATCACAAGATCAGAAATATGTCCCCAATCGTTTAGTGGCTCGCAATTCTCAGGGGGAAACAATTTCTATCACAATTTTGGTTAAAACACAAGGGTCAGATACCAAATTAGTGGCACAAATGCAGCCCTATTTTGAGGCAAAGGGGCGGGGTAAGCAGTCAATTGGCAATCATTCGATTCCCTCCTTAGTCACCCAAATTGCCGATGGCGAAAATGGGGGCGTGATGATGAACGAATATCCCCGTGATTTGTTTCGCATTTACCATGAAATCCGTGACCAAGGCGGCGGAAAAACGGGTGTCGTGCCGATGAATGGGACGGAGTATTTAGAATTACTAGAAGCAGCAGGTGTTAATCCAGATGAGTATCCTCCTTGTCAAGCCGTTGGTCAGCATAAGATTTGGCAACGAGTCGATCTGGATAATATTACACCTGATGCCGTCGCCAGTGCGATCGCGGAGTTGACAGCCACGGATGATCAATTCCATGTTGATGGGGCATCATGGACCAATGATTTAAGTTGGGTCAAAGGCTATGAAAATGTCTTAGAACCGATGAATCAACTCAGTGCCGCATTTCATCTGAAGTATGACCCCTTAGTGCAGCAAGATCCATCAGTGACGCAGCGGAGTGATTATCAACAAGCGTTATTGTATACGTTGTTACTGGAGACCAGTTGTTTTCGCTATTGGGGACAAGGAATGTGGACAGATTATGCCCGTGAACTTTACCAACGCGGTGAAGCGATTATTAAGGGTTAAGTAGGTGGGGACAATTCAAGTTAACGGTGGGGATTGTCATTTGTCATTTGTCATTTGTCATTTGTCATTTGTCATTTGTCATTTGTCAGGGAATAGGCAATGGGCAATGGGCAACACCTCGGCTTCGCTCGGTGTGTCATAGGCAATAGGTAAGGTAGGGTTTTGATTTAACCTCTTCATCTCCCTCATCTTCCCCAGCTTCCCCAGCTTCCCCAGCTTCCCCAGCTTCCCCAGCTTCCCCAGCTCCCCCATCTCCCCCATCTCCCCCATCTTCCCCATCTTCCCCATCTCCCAGACGTTCCACCGAAACGTCTCTACGAAGCGAATGTTACCTATAAACCATCCTTGGGAATACTGAGTCCAGATTTGTCTGCGTGCTAAATAGGAGTCCAAGGATGTTAACCGCAACAGGGAATGATCCTCAAAAATCGCCACTGATCCTCGTTGCTGATGACGATCGCTTCACACGAGTGATGTTGCGTCAACTGCTGGAAAAAGAGGGATATCAGGTGATCGAGGCAGAAAATGGAGAGAAATGTTTAGCGGCGTATCAGCAGTACCAGCCGGATATGGTGCTGTTGGATGCGTTGATGCCGGTGATGGATGGTTTCATCTGTTGCCAAAAACTACAAGCTTTGACACAGACTTCTGAAAAAAAGAGCGATCGCGCGTTGGTGGGTATCCCTGTACTGATGATTACCGGGCTTGAGGATCAAAAGTCCATTGATTCAGCATTTGCTGCTGGCGCGATCGATTATGTAACCAAACCCCTGCATGTCCCCGTCTTACTCCAGCGTATTCGCCGTCTCCTCGCCGCAAGTTGGGCAGAAAAGGCATTGCGACGCAGCGAACAACAATATCGATCCGTCGTAGAAAATATCAAAGACGTTATTTTTCAAATTGATGCCGATGGTAACTGGGAATTTCTCAGTCCAGCTTGGACAAAATTGATGGGGTTTACTCTAAAAGAAACCTTAGGAACTCATTTTCTTACGTGTGTTCATCCTGATGATTGCCAACTCCAGAAAGAATTATGGCAATCTATCATGACCGGGAAAAAAGACTGTTTTCAACGGGAGATTCGATACGTCACCAAAACCGGAGAAACTCGTTGGCTAGAAATTCATGCCCATGCCTCACAGGTCGCTAACGGTAAATTTACGGGTCTTTCCGGTATTTTGCAAGATATCACAGAGCGTATCTATGCCGCTGCCTTAGAAAAAGAAAAAATCCGGCTAGAAACGGAAATAATTGAACGCCAGCGCAGCGAGGCGATGATTCGCCAAGCCTTAGAGAAAGAGAAAGAACTGGGTGAATTGAAATCTCACATCATTACCACCATTTCCCATGAATTCCGGACTCCCCTAACCACGATTCAATCCTCTAGTGAATTATTGAAACTCTACGATAAAAAATTAACCGAGGACAAAAAGCTAAAACATTTCCAAAAAATTGGCTTGTGTGTCGAACATATTACCCAACTCCTAAATGATGTGATTCTGATTGGTCAATCGGAAGCCGGACAAATGAATTTTAATCCTATTTCCCTGGAGGTAGCAGATTTATGTCGTGACCTGATCGAGGGATTCAAAAGTAATCTAGATCCGCGTTATACCCTCAACGTTTTTATTGCAGAACCTCCCATCAAAGGGTTATTCGACGAGGCTATGTTACGGAAATTACTCAATCACTTACTCTCCAATGCTGTCAAATATTCCCCCAAAGGAGGAACGATTACCTTCCAGTTAGGCTGTAACTCAGATTATGTAACCTTCCAGATTCAAGATGAAGGAATTGGCATTCCAGACATGGATCAATCCCGATTATTTGAATCGTTTTACCGGGGGAGTAATATTAACACCATTGGCGGCACTGGATTAGGACTCGCCATTGTCAAAAAATATGTGGACTTACATCGTGGTCAAATCCAAATTGAGAGTGAAGTCGGCGTCGGCACAACTGTTACTATTACCCTACCTACTTAGGGGCTGCTGAATAAGTGTTGTGGTGAGGGGGAGCTGGGGAAGCTGGGGGAGCGGAGGAAGCTGGGGAAGCTGGGGAAGCTGGGGAAGCTGGGGGAGAGTGTGTAGGGGCGGGTTTCACTACTATCGTTTGAAATGGTGCGTTACGCTTCGCTAACGCACCCTACACCCGCCTCGACTTTACGTAGCTTGCTTCTCGCTTGCGCGAGTATGACGAAGGACAAAGGACAAATGACAATCCCCACCGTTAACTTTAATTGTCCCCACCTACTGAGCGCTCAGACTTCGGCGAGCGCTCAGTCGAGCCGTCGAACGCTGACGCTCACCGGAAGCTTCACAGTCAATCAAAGATTCGACCGTGAGGCTTCTTACCGATTATGCTAAAATTCAACATCCGACTCAAAGCAGTGAACTTAATTACTGTAAGGCATAGACTAACCGAGTGGTATTGGAAATGGGGCAACTAGACAATCAACCGGACAACGGGGAGAATCGAGAACAACAAGCTGCCGATCTCTTGCAATCCATGACCGAGAGTATTGAGGGCATAGAGACATTGCGTCACAGTCTCATCACCCAGTTTACTCAGGAGATTGAACAGCTACAACAAGAGAAAGCCCAATTAAGCGAGGAAATTAAAACGCTGCACGATCAACGACAGCAGCACTTGACTCAACCGCCAGCACTGACGTCTGAGATTACCCCAGCCTTCGCCAACCAATTGCAGGACTTACTTAGCCAGCAACTCCAACAACTTGCCCAATCCTCAGAAAGACTATCCGTTGATCAGACGATGGGAAATCATCAGCAAACTATCCAGGAATTAGTGGCTTCCTTAGATAACACGCTGAGAACTACATTTAGAACCCTGCAACAGGATCTGAATAGCTATCAAAGCTCAATGTCTCAACAGTTGAGCCAGATGTACAGTCTCCAGGAACAAGCCGAGGTGATTCTAGAGACACTGGTGAATCGACTCAAAGCTGAAATTCCTCCCCCATCCTCTACCTCTGAACCCCGTTCTCAAATTCCTCCCGCCGCCCCTCATCCGCTAACGTTACCAGCGCCGGATCAGAATGGATCTTCTCCTCGTTCCAATCAGGGAGAAATCGTCAGATCGCCTGCTGAATCACCTTTACCTGTTGTTCCACCTACCCAGTTTCAAAGACGCCCGCAAAAACAATCCACGGGGAAACAGCTAGTTGGGTTAGTGCTGGTGTTGTTATCGTTGCTAGCTATAGCATTTGAAAACGTTTTTGTCAATATTATTTTTAATGCCACAGCGATTCCCGACCCTTCGGGAACAGCAAAGGGATTCCCAGTAGGGGCTTGGTTACCAAGCCCCTACGGTGGTTTTTGGATGCCGACGTTAGGGAATACCTTACTGGTACTATGGTCACGGATGTTGGTCGTTGTACCGATGGCGGCAATCTTGAGTCGGGGATTTTATCGGGGGGTGTGGCGAGATATTCAACAGGTTGTGCGATCGCGCAATTGGGGTTTATTCGGTACTCTCCTATGTAGCGGGTTTTTCCTATTCTTATCCAAAGTATTGCTGTATTGGGCATTAGGAATCATTGCGCCCGGTGTGGCTGTCATTGTTTTCTTTATCTATCCCATCGTGCTATTACTTTTAAGCGATCGCTTTAATCGATGGAGTCACTTCATTCCCTTCGCTATGGTAATTGCTGGGTTTGTGCTGACGACTCTACCCAGTGGTAGCGGGGAACTGTCACCATTCGGCGTTACCCTGGCATCAGGGGCGGCGATCGCCTTTGCCCTACATTTAATGCTGATGCAAAACATGGCAAAACAGCTTCATCCCATGCCAATTCTGTTGCTGAACTTAGCCATCGTTCTGATATTTTCTGCCTTGGGTGTAATGATATCTTTCCCAGCATCCTGGGGTGTAGTATTTGCGCCGAGTTTAAGTTCAAATCTAGTAATTAGTGGTCTGGTTTTAGGCGGTGTTACTCTAATTAGTTATGTCTGCAACACCATGGGAATTGCCAGAAGTGGTGCAGCTAGCGCTTCGGTTTTGGGGGCTACGTTACCGATTTTAACCGCACTCTTGGCTTGGATTCTAATTCAAAGTCCATTAACGGTTCCTCAAGTCGTGGGTATGGTGCTAGTCACGTTAGGAGTAGCAGCTTTAACCATTGTGCGCTCGCGTTATCCCAGAAGCAGGGGAACAATGTAGAGACGTATCATGCTAAGTAGGTGGGGACAATTAAAGTTAACGGTGGGGATCGTCATTCGTCATTCGTCATTCGTCATTTGTCATTTGTCATTCGTCATTCGTCATTCGTCATTCGTCATTCGTCATTTGTAAAGGTTTGAGGCTTGTTAACATAACTTAATAGGGTTGAGTTCATTTGCACCAACCTACTTACACCCAACACCCGACACCCGACACCCGACACCCGACACCCGACACCTAAGACGCTATGACAATGCGATCGCGTCCTCCAGCAATTGCCGAATTCAGGGCGATCTGAGCCGCTTGTAGCACTTCCTTTGCCGTCTTACCATGTTCAGCAAAACTGGCTATCCCCGCAGAAATGGTCAGAGAACCCAGGGATTGACCGCGATAGTCTAAGCTGAGTTGCTCAATCCTCTGTCGCAGTTGTTCGGCGCGTCGTTGGGTGACGGGTAACGCGGCTTCTGGTAAGAGTAGGAGAAATTGTTGACCACCATAACGACAGGCAATATCAGACGCCCGAACTTGGCTGGGTAATAAAAACCCAATCTCGCGCAACAGCAAATCAGCTACAGATTTGCCAAATCGCTGATTTAACTGTTCCATCTCATCAATTTCCAATAAGATTACCCCGATAGGCTTGGGTTGACGTTGAGACTTGCGGATTTCTCGTTCAAAGCATTCTTCCAGGTAACGTCGGTTATAAAGTTTCGTCAGCGGATCTCGAAACGTCTGAGTTTTCAGCGTTTCTCGCAGTTTTAAGTTAGCTAATGCCAAGCCAATATGCTTCGCCACCTTCTCTGCTGACTGTCGAGTTTGGGCAATTCGCCCCCGTTGGAGTGAACTGACAGACAACAAACCCACGGTGTCTCCATGGGCAATCATGGGAACACAAAAAGTTTCCACGGCGGGAGAATTAGCGCGAATATGCTGGCAGTTTAAACAATACTGGGTGTCATCCACCAAATTAGCCTGTCCGCGTCGTAATGCTAGGCATTCGTGGGGCGAAAAGACCGAATCGCTCGTCAACGGGACAGAACCCCACGTCGCGATCGCCTCCAGTAAGTTTTTTGAGGAGTTCATGACAAAAATCGCGCCAATTTCATCAGGAAAGAGGTGTTGGACTAAGGGTTCAATGGTTTTACATGCCTCTTCCACCGAATAACTGGATTGAAGTGAATCAATCAATTGTTCGAGTACAGGGGTATTTAATTGACTTTGCATGCTTACCTGCGGTTTTCAAAGGTGAGAGATTATGGTGATGCCCCTGATATCGGTTCTTCCATACTGGCATTGTTATTTGTCATTCGTCATTTGTCATTTGTCATTTGTCCTTGGTCATTCGTCCTACTCGCGCAAGCGAGAAGCAAGCTACGTAAAGTCGGGGCGGGTGTAGGGTGCGTTCCCGTTCGCGAAGCGTTCCCGTTCGCGAAGCGTTCCCGAAGGGTAGGGTAGGGTAGGGTAGGGTAGGGTAGGGTAGCGTAGCGTAACGCACCATTTCAAACGATAGGGTGTAGGGTGCGTTAGCAAAGCGTAACGCACCATTTCAAACTGTGGGGTGGGGACATTCCCATCTCCCCTATCTTCCCCATCTTCCCTATCTCCCAGACTTTCCACCGGAACGTCTCTACAACCCCATCTCCCTCAAAAAATTGCTGCTTCTAGCTTCGATAGCGCCTCTTCTAGATTGTCATTGACAATTTGCAGATCAAATTCATCCGCCGCCTCGATTTCAGCTTTGGCTCGTTCTAGGCGTCGCGCGATCGCGTCCTCACTATCCTTACCCCTCCCCCGAATGCGCTGTTCGAGTTCCGCCATATTGGGGGGCAGAATAAAGATACGCAAGGCGGTGGTAAAGGTTTGTTGAATTTGCCTTGCTCCCTCCAGTTCAATTTCTAAAAGGACAGACTCACCCCGTTGAATATGCTGTTCTACGGGTTTGCGGGGTGTACCATAATAATTTCCCGCATACTCTGCCCATTCCAATAACTCATTGGCGCTGACCATCTCCTGAAACGTATCCTGGCTGACAAAATAATAATGTTGTCCCTCCACTTCACCAGGGCGGGGTTGACGGGTGGTGGTGGAAATCGATAGGTACAGTTGCGGATGTCTAGTCAAGAGTAAACGGACTAGAGTTCCTTTCCCCACGCCACTTGGACCCGTTATTACAATAAGTCTGCCTGGTTTGATCATCGGTTACTTGTCGAGTTAATTGGTACTGGTTGCTCCCTCTTTGCCAATGACAAAGCGATGAGCAACCGTTTCTGGCTGAATCGCTGATAAAATGACATGGCTAGAATCGGTAATAATGACAGCTCGAGTGCGCCGCCCATACGTTGCATCAACCAGTTGTCCGCGATCGCGAGCATCTGTAATGATACGCTTAATCGGGGCAGACTCTGGAGAAACGATTGCCACGACACGGTTTGCCGAAACAATGTTACCAAAACCGATATTGATCAGTTGAATGTCCATGAAAAATTAACGGCAAAAGCCGCTTGAGGAGCGATTACGAGGGATTTGATTTCAATGTTATCTACAAAAATTTAGGCTTACAAGGTTAAATCACACAGAAAACCTGACTTTTCGGGTTGACGCTAAAAAAAGAGTAGATTTGCTTGCCATAAATGCGGCTTACTTGTCATCGACTATTGAGTAGATAGTCAGACGACAACGGACACCAATTTATACCAGACACCGTTACACCCCATCACGAAGACATGCAACAGGTTGACTTTACGACCTTGACAGCCGCTTGTGCAGAGTTACAAGCTGGTTGGATACCAGGACGACTGGAAAAGGTTTATCAGCGCGATCGCTTTACTATTGCTCTATGCTTACGAACGCTTCAGGGTAGAGGATGGCTGACGCTGGCTTGGCATCCCCAAGCCGCCCGAATTTGCTTGGCTGATCCGCCGCCTCGCCTACCGGATACGTTTACATTTAGTGACCAACTTCGACATCAGTTAAATGGGTTGGCGCTAGTCGGGATTCAGTTCATTGCTCCTTGGGAGAGGGTGTTAGACTTGCAATTTGCCCGACGCCCCGGAGATCCGATTCTCTGGCATCTGTATGTGGAAATTATGGGTAAATATAGTAACGTTATTCTGACAGATGATAAAAATATCATTGTCACCGCCGCCCATCAGGTTAGCTCCCAACAATCGAGCGTCCGTCCGATTCAAACCGGTCAGCCTTACGAACATCCGCCAGCATTGTTGGGGGATTTACCCAATTTAAGTGAGTCCCAGGAGCGTTGGCAAGAACGAGTTAGCTTAGTTCCCGGAGCGTTAAAACGGCAATTACTTAAAACTTATCGGGGATTAAGTCCCGCCTTGGTGCGTTCCATGATCCAAACGGCTGATTTAGATCCCAACCAATCCACAGACACGTTAAAGACAGAAGATTGGCAACGGCTATTTCAGCGCTGGCAAGAATGGCTGTGGGTGCTGGAGAATTGGGGATCACAGGTGCAGGGGAGCCGAGGTGCAGAGGCGTCAGGGCGTCAAGTTGTAGGGGCGGGTTTTACGGATAACGTTTTGGAGAAAACTGATAACTTAACTAAACCCGCCCTTGTTGGGGAAGCTGGGGGAGAATTTTCCCAATCCCCAATCCCCAATCCCCAATCCCCTCCATTACAACCGGGTTGGACAGAGGATGGATATAATGTGCTGGGTTGGGGTGTGATTAAACCTGCCCCAAATGTCCAGGTTTTACTGCATCATTACTATACTGACCAACTGAATCGACAAGAGTTTAGCCGACTGCATAACCAATTGACTCAGAAAGTCAACAATTTTTTAGTGCGATCGCGCTCCAAGGCGTTAGGCTTTGAACAACGGTTACAGCAATCGGAACAGGCGGATGAGTATCGTCAACAGGCTGACTTATTGATGGCGCATCTGCAAGATTGGCAACCGGGAATGAACCAGATAACGGTTCTGGATTTTGAAACCAATCAACCGTTGACGATTTCCCTCGATCCCGACAAAAATGCCGTTCAAAACGCTCAAGCCCTCTATAAACGCCATCAAAAGCTGAAACGGGCGCGTCTGGCGGTTGTACCGTTACTGCAAGAGGTGCAAGGGGAAGTTGAGTATTTGGAACAGGTTGAGGCGTCTTTAATTCAGATTGATCGCTACACCACGCCGGAAGATTTGCAGGCGTTACAGGAAATCCGCGAGGAGTTGATTGGGCAAGGGTATTTGGATGTTCGAGATCAACGCAGTCGGGATGTCACCGAAGCCTCGGAACCGTACCGCTACCGCACGCCCAGTGGGTTTGAATTGTTAATTGGTCGTAACAATCGCCAAAATGACCAGCTCACGTTTCGCACGGCTGGGGATTATGACCTATGGTTTCATACCCAAGAGATTGCTGGGAGTCATGTTTTATTACGGTTAGATCCGGGGGCGGTGGCGGATGAGGCGGATCTCCAGTTTGCGGCTGACTTAGCTGCCCATTATAGTCGAGGTCGTCAAAGTGATGTGGTGCCTGTGGTGTATACTGAGCCGAAGTATGTTTATAAGCCCAAAGGCGCTAAACCGGGAATGGCGATTTACAAGCGAGAACGGATATTGTGGGGGCGTCCTCAACAGGCTGAACACTATCGGACGGCAGATATTTCTGGTTAAGAATGTAAAGTTTGATAAAAAACGTATTCTCTGTTACGATAAAAACATGAAGAAATCTTAAGCTGTGCGCTTGGGAACGGGCAGCAGATTTCCTCCAAGAACAACAACGACATCTGTAGCACAAGAAAGACCATCTGTCAAGTTGATGGTCTTTTTCAGTTATTGGTCATTGGTCATTGGTCATTGGTCATTGGTCATTCGTCCTTCGTCATTGGTCATTGGTCATTCGTCCTTCGTCCTTCGTCATTCGTCCTTCGTCTGATATACCGTAGGGTGGGTTTCGACTTCGCAAGGGCCCACCAGTCTTAATTCAGCGCCAAGAAGAGGGCGGGTTTCGTTGTCTGGTTTAAAGTGTGTCTGTTCATTGAATCCCTAAACCCGCCCCTACGGTATCTCGGTTAACGATAGTGCCATTTGGTAAAGGTGGCGTCGCGGCAGATTAGTGAGATGAGATAATTGACGGGCGGCTTGCGATCGCGAAAGTCCTTGGTTAATCAGTTGGCTGAGTTCCGCTTTGAGGGCGGCTTCAGAGAGGACAGGGGTTTCAGGGGGTGCGCCTGCGAGGACAAGAGTAAATTCACCTTTGGGTTCGTGGTCAGTGTAATATGCGATCGCGTCTTCAATGGTGCCTCGCCAGAATTGTTCGTGTAATTTGGTTAACTCCCGCGCAAGGACGATTTGACGGGAAGGACTAAAGATGTTGGCGAAATCTTGTAGGGTTTGCTGGAGACGGTAGGGCGATTCATAAAAAATTAACGTTCTCGATTCAGCCGCTAACACCTCTAATCGTTGTTGGCGTTCTTGTCCACTAGCAGGTAAAAAGCCTTCAAACACAAATCGGTCTGTGGGGAGTCCAGAGGCGCTGAGGGCGGTAATTCCCGCCGTAGCACCGGGGATGGGGATCACTGTAATTCCGGCTTCTATTGCCCCCTGGACGAGTTCATAACCGGGGTCAGATATACTCGGCATTCCCGCATCCGTAACCAGGGCGATAGTTTTTCCCGCCGTTAACCGATTTAGCAATTCGGGTAGGCGCTGCTGGCGATTGTGCTGGTGGTAGCTGATTTGGTTGGTTTTAATTTGAAAATGCTGCAACAGTTTTCCCGTGTGGCGGGTATCTTCGGCGGCGATAGTATCGACTGTTTGTAAGATGCGTACCGCCCGGAAGGTCATATCTTCTAGGTTGCCAATTGGCGTCCCGACAACATACAGTGTCCCCATTGGTCTAATGTAATACCTGCTGACTTTGTTACTCTAGCTCGTTTTAGCGTGGGATTCTCATATCTTCGGACTTACGCCAATTTTAATGATAATGTCCTCACCGTCTACAACCCAGGACAAGGCATAATAGCAGTAGAGTTTATCTCTCAACCTTCTTTAGTCCATAGCTAAGGAATCTGATTATGCATATAGCAACAGAAAATTCAATCCGATCACTTTCAACGTTACTCTCAAATAAGAGCGACAACCTTGTTAATGGTTTAGCTACAGCCAAGCTAGCATTAGAACAGTTGTCTAAATCTGGCACAGGGCAATTATCTAGAGAGGAAATCAGAGATGACTTGATCAAGCTTGTAGAAACTTCGGAGCATATAAAGTCAACTGATAATCTAGCCGAAAAGACGAAATTTTTATTTTCTGAGTATAAACCTCTCTCTAAACACCTCAGAACTAAATACAGTGATTTATTGCCCAGCAGAGTTGTCAAAAAACTGGAAGCTGAGGACAAATATATGGAGGGATTTAAAGAACTGGTCATTACTCAGGTCTATATGCTTCAGGCTTTTTCTGACGAAAATCCAGTCGATAAAGCTGGGGAACTAAACACGGGAATGGTTAAATTATCAAACGTATTAGAACAGTACATTTTTTTCTTTCCTGAGCAGTTGATTGAGAGCATCAAAACGATAGCACTTGAATTTCTGGCAGATCCAACTCTTCAGCCTGAGCAACCAGGTCTTTTACCAGAACTTGTCAATTATCTCACCGCTCTTAAGCATACCTCAAGAGGTTTACTATGGCAGCTTGAGAATTACCAAAAGCATAAAAAAAACACAGTTGGAGAGTTATTAAATTGGCTTGACAGCGCACCAACCTGGAAGGGAGATGATTTGGATGAGTGTTTGGAATATGTCAATATAACGAGAAAGTAGTCAGGTAAAATTATTGTGTATCTGTTAGACACAAATCACTGTAGCTTTGTGTTTGCTCAAAGAGATGCTCAGGTGATTCAAAAACTAGAGTCACTGATTGTAGACACGGAAATATCTATAAATACAATCATCTATGGCGAACTAATGACAATGGTTGAGAAGTCTCAAAGAAGACAAGAAAATCTCGCTTTGCTTGATGAATTTGTAAAACAATTAAATATTTATCCCATAGATCAAGAAACATCTAGGATTTATGGTAGGTTTTATGCTGAAATATTTAATAAATTTGCCCCGAAAGATAAGGCAAAGCGCAGAAAGTATGACATCAAGGATGCAGGTGTGCGAATTAACGATTTATGGATAGCCTGCACAGCCATACAACATAATTTGATCATTGTTTCAGAAGATAGGGATTTCAGAGTGATGAATCAAGTCAGAAATCTGAAACTAGAATGCTGGAAGGCGAATGTATCCTGATAAACACTGTAGGGGCGCACTGATGTGCGCCCGATTTAACAGTATAGCAACCGCCACAACGGTTAGGACACGCTTACGTGCATCGACACAATAAGCGGCATTCATCTGATGTCCTGATGACCCTGGCGACTGCTATAAAATCCATTCCATTATTTTAGCTTTCCTGTGGAACGTCTTCTAATGTATCAGATAATAGGGTACGGCAGTGCCGTACCCCTACCACAGCCTAGGGATAATTTATTTGGTAGGGGCACGATATTATCGTGCCCTAATCTTGTTAAACTTGTCTATATTAATATTAATTGTAAAGGGCGACCCGATCAATTTAAATGGACACAGTTGTTGATTTGTGCAAGCGGGTCGCCCCTACATGAGAATTAACACGAAGCTTATATTTAAATTTTGGGGGGAGGGCGCACGTCTGTGCGCCCCTACCTTATCGCTGAATTTGAGCGAAGATTTCGTCTAATATTTCTTGCGCCCCTTGCTGACGTAATAGTTGAGCCAGTTCAACCCCTAAGGCTTCCGCCTCAGTCACCTCCCCGGTCACGGTATCTTTAATTAAGCTTGTCCCATCTAAACGGGCAACCATACCTGTGAGAATCAGATTATTTCCCTTGATCTCTGTATTTACGCCAATGGGGACTTGACAACCGCCTTCGAGTTCTCGTAAAAATGCCCGTTCTGCATAACACCGTTGTGCGGTTGGGGAATGTTCAATGGCTTTGAGTACATCCAAGATTTCTGGATCATCCCCCCGACATTCTATGCCCAACGCCCCTTGTCCAACGGCATGAAGGGAAATCTCCGAGGGTATAACTTGGTGGATGCGATCGCTCATATCCAATCGTTTTAACCCGGCGGCGGCTAAAATCAAAGCGTCAAACTCTCCAGCATCCAGTTTTCCGAGTCGGGTATTCAGATTTCCGCGAATATCTTTAAACGTGAAATGGGGGAAGTGGTAGCGCAATTGTGCCAAACGCCGCAGGGATGAGGTGCCAATCACCGCACCTTCGGGAAGGGTATCCAGTTGCTTACCTTGGTGCTTGGCGTGAAGTACCAATGCGTCGGCGGGGTTTTCGCGTTCCGTGACACACCCCAACACTAATCCTTCTGGTAACGCAGTGGGCAAATCCTTGAGGGAATGCACCGCTAAATCAATCTCCTGATTCAGCATCCCTACTTCCAATTCCTTGGTAAAGAGTCCCTTATCACCAATCTTGGAGAGTGCCACATCCAAGATTTTATCCCCGTGGGTACTCATCGTCTGGACTTCAAAGTCCCGATCCGGGTAGTGTTTTTGTAGTTGTTCCTGTACCCAATAGGTTTGCACCAAAGCCAATTGGCTTTTGCGGGAACCGATACGAATCGTGCGAGCAGGACTGGTAACAGTGGAGGACATAGAGCGATCGCGTCAAACAAATATAAAGAGTCACCTACTCTAGACTACCGCAGTTTGGTCATTCGTTCTTTGTCCTTTGTCACTCTTCCCTATTCCCTGTTCCCCGTTCCCCTTCCCCTGTTCCCTCTTCATTACCAATAACGATAGGAATAAAAGACTATGATCGATGAAGGTTACGTTAAGTATCAATGCCATTGGATTGAAACCAAACCACTCCCCTATAAACAGATTGCCGAACTTAATCAATGGCGCGATAAGCTCTATCAATTGCATCTAATCGGCATGTATGAAAATGGGATTGGTTTTGGTAATCTCAGTATTCGTTATACGCCCTCCGGTGAGTTTATCATCTCTGGCACAAAAACAGGCAGTCTTCCCCGATTAACAGAACACCACTATACTATTGTCACCGATTTTGATTTAGACCAGAATTCCTTAACCTGCACCGGACCCATCCAAGCCTCATCGGAAGCGTTAACTCATGCCACTCTCTATGCTGCAAATCCGACAATTAACGCAATTATTCACGTTCACAATCTCTCCCTGTGGCAGCAGTTAATCAACCAAGTCCCCACCACCGCCCAAGATTGTCCCTACGGCACTCCGGAAATGGCACGAGAAATTCTCCGATTATTTGACCAAGAGAATCTGATGGCAAAAAAGATTCTGGTAATGGCGGGACATGAAGAAGGAATTATTACCTTTGGCGAAACCTTAGATGAAGCTGGGACTATACTTTTGAACTACTACAATGGAAAAGTCATAAGTATGCCCTAGAACGCAGTGAAGGGTCAATGGTAGGGGCAGGTTTAGCCATAATTGTAGGGGCGAGTTTAGCCATAATTGTAGGGGCGGGTTTAGCCATAATTGTAGGGGCGGGTTTAGCCATAATTGTAGGGGCGGGTTTAGCCACTAACTTAGCTTGTCACTGATAAATGAACAACAAAACCCGCCCTCCCCACCGATAAATGAACAACAAAACCCGCCCTCCCCACCGATAAATGAACAACTCATATCGTTGTAGGTTGGGTTTCGTCAACCCAACAGAATCTCAGGCTAAAGCCCTTACTACGAACCTGCATAACCCCAACTCGGCTAGAGATATATCGCAGTAGCCTCCACTCGCCACGGATTTACTATCCCATACAGCAGCTTTCTTTGGTGAGTGCGATCGCACCCTATAGCCATCCTATTCGAGTTGGGAGTTAGATTCCCCACAAGTCGGGATTCTCAGCCTGACGAATCCGGGTTAATTCCTATAGGTAAACCACTCAAATTTTGCGCCATTATGTACTAATGTAACAGAGAGTGGGCAAGAAATCCAAAGGTTGAAACGCTTCCAATTTTTGGGTTCAAAACAATCAAAGCTGCTGTTGTTGAAACAACCATGAACAGTCTATTCAAACTTCCGCTTAAACCGCATATCACATTACCTCAACTTTTCCTCACGGCTTATATCCTAGGGGTTTCCCTAACCCTTTGGGCAATGCGATCGCACTATCTCATCCTGTTTATTACCCTGTTTTGCCTGATTCCTCTCAGTAGCGGTGCAATTGTAGGAAATCGTTTAGCCGCCCAAATCACTCTCTCTAACAACCCAAAGAATTACCGCCGCAAGATTAATCGCATGTTTCTCGCGATCGCGGCAATTGCAACGTTGATTATTCTCGGTGTACAGTTCAATGTTTACCGCATTCTACCCTTAATTGTCCGCTTATATCTAGGTGCTTATCATAAACCCATTATCCTGGCGTTGGGATGCTTAACATTAGGGCTAGTCGTATCAATTGAGTTGTCTGGACAACGTTCTCGCCGACGGTTACGTCTGCTGCTGGGAGTCGTTGTAGGAATGATGCTACCCTTGATGATTATTCTGTATTACACATTACCCATTACGGGGATGGCAAGTGAACCGTTAGTCATTGAAGGAGTGGTTCTCCAAACCACATCTCACACTTGCGCCCCAGCCAGTATCGCTACATTAGCCCGATTGGTGGGATTAGATCCAAATTTATCGGAACGGGATGTAGTCCAACTCACCCATACGACACGAAAAGGAACTTACTCATTAGGTTCAATTCGGGCAATGGAAACGCTGGGTTTAGCGCCGAACTATCAAAGGGGTTTAACAATTGATGATTTAATTGCGGCGGATCAACCGGCTGTACTGACAGTCAAAGAACCTGTAGATGGCGTAATATTTAACCATGCCGTCGCCCTATTATCTATTAATACACAATCACAAACAGTAACCATTGGTAATCCGCTTTATGGGCGTCAAGTCCTGACGTTTGATCAGATGAAAGGCTATTGGATAGGTCAAGCTATATTTGTTACCTATCCACCCAAGCTAAAACACACCTTTTAAGATGGCGATCTGTGAGTAGGTTGGGTTTCGACTTCGCAAGGGCCCAACAGAGTACTAGCTTATGTTGGTCTCGTTCCTCGACCCAACCTACCTCTGGACAAGAATTGTAGTCGGTTTTAACCGACTTAAGCTATAAGCCAAGAACTTGAGTTCTTGGCGGCTGAGTTGGACTGGCATAATAAATTAGAATATCTTAACAATCGACTTGAGGATAAACCGTTTCAATTTCCGATTGATCGAACATAATAAGTATCAGAGCTAACTTGTTTTATTGGGAAATCCGGCAGCACGTTCCCATCGTCTTCTCCGTCTTTCAGGAACCTATCTCCACGCAAACGTTATGAAAAATACACAAATACAACCGGGACAACAGGCAAAACTCTTCCACGTTCAAACCAACACTCCCCTGGAGTTACCGCCCAACCGTTCGGTGATTCACATTGGTAAGGCTGAGGGCAGCATACAACCGGAGATTGATGTGTCCAATTTCCCCAATTCCTACATTGTATCTCGAAACCATGCCACTATTTCCCTTGAGGGAAACCACTATTTTATCGAAGATGTTGGCAGTTCCAATGGTACATACTTAAATGGTATGCGTCTCACTCCCGCCAATCGACACCTTCTCAATCCGGGCGACAAAATAGAATTAGGGAAAGATAGCTTAGTCACATTTATCTTTGAAGACGCCAGCAATCTTGCTGTGATCTCTAATCCGGAAAATCTTAGCGAACAGGAAACCTTTGTTACCAAGTTAACGGGTACAGGGTTAATTCTAGCCGGATTAGCATTTCTTAGTTCCAGTCTTTGGTTTTCACATTTTGCCCTTCCCTTTGTTATTGTAGAGATTTTGGGAGTGCTAACTGTAAATTACGGTGGAAGCAAACGTCATTTAGGTTGGGTTTTGATTGCGGCAGGCGTGGCAATCGCGATAATGACCCATCAGCTTTTTGTGCTAACAAAGGTTGTCGGGTTAGTTGCTTTGTCAATTTTAAGTTTATTCTGTGGATATCAGTTTTTTGTCTTTGGCAAGGTTAAAACATTGAATTTATTAGCGCTCAAGCGACTTGTCAAAGGATAAATAGTCCTAATACATTTATTGTAGGGGGACAAAGCTGTAAACTCCGAATTGAAGCCTAAACTAGCCCCGACAGTACTTTCAACCATAAAAAACAAAACGATGGCAAAAATACGGCTGTTTATGCCTGTATCTGCTAAATATGATTGAATTCGATGCGGCGGCGACGTTTCATATTCATGCCAATCTGTTCCAGGTTTATCCCACCGGGCGCACCCTCACCCCCACAATGGAAACGGATGTGATTACTATGGGGACGGCTGAACGGCATATCCTGGAATTTTCCTACCCCTACCCTGGTGAGTATATGTTCCATCCCCACCAAGATGCGATCGCCGAAAATGGCTGTATGGGTACGTTTAAGGTGATTCCCTTGTGAGCGATCCTCAGGACAACAATGGTATGGATCATACAATGCTAGTCTCTAAGAAATCCAACGACGGCACTATTTATGTCGCTTACCATACTAACAATACGCTAGACAAAAGTTTCTACCAGTTTTATAATGCTGTTCCAAGTAACGCAAATTTTTACGCTTGGAGCTTGCTGTCTAGTTATAATTGAAGGTGTTATGTAGTAGAGAAAAGACTTTGATAAAAAACTCTGCGAATGCAATCATATTTTTAGGATTCTCTCTCTGTGCTGTTTTGGGAGGATGTAATTTCGGCAGTGTTCGTGGTGCTGATACTCCTGAGCGAGTAGTTGAGCAATACATTCTGGGCTTAGAACAACAGAAAGAAAATGTAATACTTCAACTGATTCCAAAAGAATATGTAGCACAACAAGCTGTAGAGGACAAAATTTCTCAGTTCGGGGGTCACGAAGTAGAGGAATATAGCGTTGTCTACAACGAGATAAAACCCGTTTTTGTGATAGCCAACATCAAAGGACGTTACGTCACTAATGACCAAGGACTAGAAAATTTTGAAGATCAAGTAACAATTGCCTATCGAGGCGCAGGTACACTACTGTCAAAAAAAGCTAACTGGTATCTTTTACTAGGAGATGGTCAGGTTCCTAGTCCTGATGTTTCTCCAGCGGAACTGTAAGATACTCCACCTAAATAACTACTAAGGCTTTCGTCACCTAAATCGGTGGCGGTATTTGTGCAGAAAACCACGGTTTTGATCATTAGTTTTTTCTGCTTATCATCTATAGCAGTAGCCAGGAGCATCTTTAACATAAGATGAATGCTGTTTATTGTTTTGATGACGGCATATCCTGGAATTTTCCTATCCCTACCCTGGTGAGTATATTAGGGCTTACGCAAAGCCTCTATATGTAGGGTGGGGAGAGGGTAGGGTAACGCACCTTTACCACGATATGTGGTGTAGCTGCGTAAGTCCTGTATATGTTCCATCCTCACCAAGATGCGATCGCGGAAAATGGCTGTATGGGTTGGTTCACCGTGATCCCCTTGTAAGCGAAAGTTATTTTTTTCTCAGTTATTGCCAAATACTGTCAATAGCTGTAGACTAAGAACCATTCACCCAGTTATTGCAAAAAATTCTTAACAATGTCATCGGTTCGTTTTTTATCTCTCACGGGTGCAGCCGCCACTCTAGTTGCCCTGACAAGCTGTGGCAACCCGCAAACCTCTACTCCGACAACGCCAGAGGCTAACAGTTCATCCGCAACGACTAGCGAAAGCGAAACTACGGCGTCACCCTCTTAAGTAATCACGGACGGCTGGTGGGCAATGTCCACCCTACAGTCTTACAAATGACAAATGACAAATGACAAATGACAAATGACAAATGACAAATGACAAATGACAAATGACAAATGACAAATGACAAATGACAAATGCGTGAAGTCTTAACGGCAAACTCACTCAAATTAGCCCTCAACCGGAGAAATTTGCGGATGACTCCCCAGAGAGAAACGATTCTGCAAGTGTTTCAGGAACTACCCCCAGGTGAGCATCTTAGTGTCGAAGAATTGCATGATTGGTTAGAGGATCAAGGAAAAAATGTCAGCCTGTCCACCGTCTACAGAACCGTTAAGTTAATGGTTCGCATCGGTGTGCTGCGAGAACTGGAACTAGCAGAAGGACATAAGCATTATGAGTTAAATTATTCGGGTTTAAAACACCACCATCATCTTGTATGTCTTCAGTGTCATCAAACGATTGAGTTCAAAGATTCGTCAATTTTAAAGATTAGTCAACAACAAGCGAGGGATGAAAACGTTGAACTGCTTGACTGCCAGCTTACCCTTCATGCGGTCTGCTTTGAGGCAGTACGGCAAGGGTGGCCCCTTTTGTTGCCAAGAAACTGGTCATGTCCCCGGTACGGGGATTGACGGAATCCCGGTTTGTTTTGATAATGACAATCATTATTTTGATTAAGTCCAGGGAAAATCAATTCCCAACTATTAGGTCATAGGTGTGAGGACATGAAACAATCCAGTCTACTGTGGAACTATGGAGTAGTGAGCCAGACAATATTGGCGGCAATACTTGGCGTGGGAGTTAGTGCGATCGCAACAGAAGTGGATTCGCCTCAAACACAAGCATCCATAGCCGTTCCAGCCAATCCAGACAACGAAACCTTTGCTCCACTAACACCGATCGCCCAACTGCCTAATCCTCGGGGCGATTCCAGTGATGAAATTTGGGAACAAATTAACCACTACAGCAACGAGACGAACGCTTTAGATCAAGTGACCAATGTCTCTCAATTACGGGATGTATCGCCTGGAGACTGGGCGTATGAAGCCTTGCGATCGCTCGTTGAACGCTATGGTTGTATTGCTGGATATCCCGATGGCACCTACCGGGGGAACCGTGCTATGACTCGTTATGAATTTGCCGCTGGGTTAAATGCCTGTTTGCAGCAAATCGAACGCTTAATTGCGGGGACTGACGGTGTTGGCGAAGGTGACTTAGAAACCTTGCAACGGTTAATCCAAGAATTTGAAGCCGAACTCGCCACCTTAGGTGCGCGGGTAGATAATTTAGAGGGACGAGTCGCGTTCTTAGAGGATAATCAGTTTTCCACAACCACCAAACTATCCGGTGAAGTCATCTTTGGTTTGACGGGTGTAGCTGCGGGAGAGGATGCTAATGGAGATGATATCGATAATGTAACCATTTTTGGTCACCGTACCCGCCTGGAATTAAATACCAGTTTCACTGGGGAAGATGTACTCAGAACCCGACTACAAGCTGAAGGTTTAGGTTCTCTAACCGAACAGACAATTACACCTGAAGGCGATCTTTTCTTTGCCGGTGCAACCGATAGTGATGTCGTGATAGACGCTTTACTCTATGATTTTCCCCTAGGTGAAAATACCCGTGTTGTCATTGACGCCAATGCGGGTGCATCTGATGACTTTGCCAGTACGGTTAATCCTTTTCTCGATGGTGATGGGGGTAGTGGGGCGCTGTCTCGCTTTGGGACAAGGCATCCCATCTATTATTATCTCGATGGTGCAGGTATCGGGATTAATCACGCATTCGGTGACAAGCTAGAACTCAGTGCTGGATATTTAGCAAGTGAGGCAGCTGATCCTGGAGACGATACTGGCATATTCAATGGTCCTTATGGGGCGCTTGCCCAGATTTTGTTTAAGCCAAGCGATAGACTGAATATTGGATTAACCTATATCCATGCCTACAATCGAGACACCGACACTGGCAGCCGACGCTCCAATTTTCGCAGTTTTACCGAAGACTTGATCGGTAATGCGGTTCCCACATCTAGCAATTCTTATGGTGTAGAACTATCATGGCGGTTAAGCGATCGCTTCGCCCTTGGCGGTTGGGTGGGCTATACCCAAACCACAACCCTTTCGACGCTGGATGGACAAATTGATCGCGGTGACTTAGATATTTGGAATTGGGCAGTTAGTTTAGCCTTCCCCGATTTAGGCAAAGAAGGGAGTGTCGCTGGAATTTTGGTGGGGATGGAACCGAAAGTTACGGATTCTAGCGTTAATATTGGCGGGATCGATATAGAAGATGAGGATACGTCTCTCCACATTGAGGCGTTTTATCAGTATCAGCTAACCGATAACATTGCCATCACACCGGGAATCATCTGGCTCACGGCACCTGATCACGATAGTGATAATGAGGACATTGTAATCGGGGCTATCCGCACCACCTTTAGCTTTTAACCTACATCTTTCACTATTCAAGGTCAAGCCAAATTGTAGTGGCGTGGCACACCTAATTTAGGGGCTGCTGAATAAGTGGTGTGGTGAGGGGGAGCGGGGGAAGCCGGGGAAGCTGGGGGAGCTGGGGGAGCAAGGGTACATTTTCGGTGATAGTGGTGCAAGGGTTTTGATGAGTTTTATTCTCTTTCCTGGAAGATGAGCCAATGTCAATGCTACTCAAAGTCTCCTTGTCTTGACCCCACCCTAATGTAAAAAACCTACACCTGTCAGGAAACGTTCCCTCCCCTTGATAAGGGGAGGGTTAGGGAGGGGTTATATCAAAGTATTGCGTTCTGGCAAGAGCAGAAAACTCGGAAAATCTAAAAGCGCAAGGAACAGGATAGCTGGATTGTAAAGACTTGATGCTTTTGTATAAAGCGTCTGTAAAAGTAATTACTGGACTCAACCGTTCTAAAACTATAAGTTTATCTTATTGAAAAATAGCAAAGGCAGGACTTAATAAAACAACGTTTGCCTCTTACTGAAAAGTCTCGCAACAATAAGTAACGATTTACCTGTTTTTTTTTCAACAACCCTGATATTATAAAATTTTTACCACTAAACGACTATAATAGTTGTCATTCTCCTTTACATAATCTTCATACAAATAAGTTTTTCTGTTGAATTAAAAAATAAATTCTTGATAAAGCAACAGAGACGTATAACATATTGACTTTAAAAAGATTTATTCTAGAGATAGATAAATAATGATTTCATTGGCAGGACGAAAAAATGAAACGTCTCGCTCAAACCGCTGCATCAGTTACAATCCTTGCCACGGCAACGATTAGCTATTTACCCAATAGAGCCGAGGCAATCACATTCAATAGTGGAGGAAACGCTATTGAAACAAGCGCCATTAAACAAGGCTCCCTGAGTAAGCTAATGTTTGATTTAGCGCCAATGGCTGTTAATGGAGGCAATTATTCTGGGCAGAATACATCATCTTTATTGCAGACCTACAATAATAACATAGTCATTGATGCTGTTGCTGCGAGTGACGTAAATTCTCTCTTGTCTGATTTACAAGGATTAGGATTGCAAAATCCTTCGACCTTTGGTTCCTTTGTGTCAGGGATGCTGCCGATTGAGGCTTTGGCATCGGCGGCGCAGTTAGAAAGCTTGAAATTTGCTAAACCAGCCTATAAACCTATAACCAATGTCGGCAAAACAACCAGTCAGGCTAATGTCGCATTATATGCAGATATAGCGCGTGAGCAGTTTGGTGTAGATGGAACCGGGGTTACGATTGGAGTTTTATCGGATAGCTTTAATTTTTCTGGTACAGCCGCCGAGGATGTGGCGAATGGAGATTTGCCCTCTGGGATCAACGTGCTGAAAGATTTACCCAATGATGGGAGTTTAGGTGATATCTTTGGTATCGATGAAGGTCGTGCCATGATGCAACTGATCCATGATGTGGCTCCAGGTGCGGATTTGGCGTTCCACACGGCGGCTTTTAATGAAACCGATTTTGCCCAGGGGATTCTGGCACTCGCCGATGCAGGTGCGGACATTATTGTCGATGACATCTTTTACCCCACTGAACCAATGTTCCAGGATGGAGTCATTGCTCAAGCGATTGATACTGTCGTTGATCAGGGTGTTTCCTATTTCTCGGCGGCGGGTAATGATGCTCGACAGTCTTACGAAAGTGCGTTTAATGGAAGTAACTTGTTTGAACCGTTAGTCGGCGGTGAATTTCATGATTTTGATTCAGGTGCAGGCGTTGATATTTTGCAAAGTTTGACGCTTCCTGAGAATAGCGGATTTGGCATCTCATTTCAGTGGGATTCACCATTCTTTTCGGTGAGCGGTGGTGCAGGTTCTCTTAATGATCTGGATATTTTCCTGTTTGATGAGTCAGGAACGAATATATTGGCGAGCAGTGTTAATCAAAATGTGGGGAATGATGCGGTTGAATTTTTCTCGTTCTTCAATGATGGTTCATTAGGAACCGATACGTTTAACTTAGCGATATCAAAGGTAGAGGGTTTAGATCCTGGATTGATGAAGTACATCTTGTTTGGCGAGGGTACGCTGAACGAGTACGATACTGCCAGTGGAACGGTGTTTGGGCATCCTAATGCTAGGGGAGCAGAAGCTGTTGGTGCGGCGTTTTATCAGGACACACCCGAATTTGGTGTTGATCCAGCTTTATTGGAGCCATTTTCCTCAGCCGGACCCACGCCGATTCTGTTTGATACGGCGGGTAATCGCTTGGCAAATCCGGAGATTCGCTTGAAGCCAGAGATTATTGCGGCTGATGGAACGAATACAACTTTTTTCCCACCTCCTTTCTTAGATCCTAGAGATCCCGAAGGTGATGGGTTTCCCAACTTCTTTGGTACGTCGGCGGCGGCGCCTCATGCGGCGGCTGTGGCGGCTTTAATGTTGGACGCTGCGCCGGATACGAGTCCAAGTGAAATTTATCGTATATTGGAAACCACTGCTCTGGATATGGAGAGTCCTGGTTTTGACTTTGACAGTGGTTTTGGTTTAATTCAAGCCGATCGCGCTGTAGCGGCTACTGTTCCGGAACCGGGTTCGGTGTTAGGGTTGCTGGTATTCGGTGCTGTGGGGATAGGTGTTCGATTATTAGGGAAGAAGCCTGATTGACCTGAGGGGGTGACAAGCTCGCGTCAAAGGTAGGCAGGGTGTGGGGTATGGGGTGTGGGGTGTGGGAAAAATATTAGAGAAACACAAAAGCCCATAAGATCACAATGCTGACTGGAGCGTGCCATTGGAGTTAAAATGGGGTCAATCATGCGCCAACTAAAAATCCCTCTAATCACGTTTATTTTTTGCCTACTCGTCAGTTGCGAGAACAACTCTCCAAACCCGACAGATACATCTCCTGTGTCTTCTCAAGATGCACGCTCGGCGCAGCCATCATCCCCTGACACCTCACCTGGCGAAAGTCCTACGGTTGATCCGTCTAAATCCACTCAATCGGCTCAAACCCAACGGATATCTGCAAAGGGGATTGGAATGGCGCAAGTGGGGATGACGCTGGGTGAACTGAAAGAATTGCTGGCAGATCAAGCTGAGTTTCGGGTTACGTCACCATTCATGGTCGATTTTGATGCGATCGCGATCGTTCAAGATGGTAAACCCCAATACTACATCTTGTATCCGGCGGGAATACCCATGAGTGATGACGATATCATCGAGGCGCTAGTTACAGACAATCCCAATTATCAAACGGCTGAAGGTGTTGGACCCGGAACCCCCCTCAAGCGAGCAGAAGAGGTTTACGGAGAGGCGACTTTGACCTATCACACTGTTAACGAGTCACGGGAATACGTCAAGTTTGCCCAACACCCGTCTCCTGACATGACATTTCGGCTGGGTGCAGCGAATGATGATAGTTTGGCTGGGGTCTATCGCTCACCCCAAAAGGAATTTAACCAGACGAAGGAGTATAAGGATACGGCGACGATTCGTTTTGTCGAAGTGTATTGTGGAAAGGATTGTCCCGTACAACCTCTGCCCAATTGATGCATAACCCAGAAAAAATCCCTGTTAGTTGCCCGGAATCGTTCCGGGCTTTTTCGTTGGGGCATGGGTTGTGCGATCGCGCTTGAATCGTCCTATCCATAAGCTTTTGAGCCAATCTCAAAAATTTTTTGCCCAAACCCTTGACGAACTTGTAGTATATTTGTAGTATATATTTAAGAGCGAAGGGGAAAGAGCCAAACAGCTTGACTCCAAACGCTCATACCGAACCTTGAAAACTGAATATGTAACACATTTTTTCATTAATGTGGGGGCGTAGCTCAATGGCTAGAGCAAAGACCTGTCGAGTCTGAGGTTGCGAGTTCAAGTCTCGTCGCTCCCGCTATCTGGCTCCATCGTCTAGTGGACAAGGATCTCTGATTTTCGCTCAGAAGACACGGGTTCAAATCCCGTTGGGGCTATGACATTGATGAACGAGGTCAAGTAATCGAGGGGTTGAAGGGAATACTGACAGCTCCGAACTTGACCTTTAAAAGAAGCGGATTATTTGAGGAAGGGGAGTATAGCTCAACTGGCAGAGCATACGGCTTTTAACCGTCTGGTTGCGGCTACTCTTCGAGAACGCTTCGCGAACAAGTCCTGCTGCTCCCACTCAATAGCTTGGGAGTATAGCTCAGTCGGCAGAGCAGCACCCTCATAAGGTGCCAGTCGCAGGTTCAATCCCTGCTACTCCTACTGCTCCAGCCTCATCGTCTAGTGGTTAGGACGCTGCCCCCTCAAGGCAGAAAGAGGAGTTCAAGTCTCCTTGGGGCTATCTGGAGAGGTGGCTGAATTGGTGAAAGCACTTCCCTGCTAAGGAAGCGTGGGGCAACCCATTGCAGCTACTCTTCGAGAACGCTTTGCGAACAAATCCTGTCCTCTCCGCTTTATGTAGTATATCGAGCCAGCCATACTACATAGACTCTGGGTCGGCTCGCCTATTAGGGTGGGCAACTGTCTGTAAAACAGCCGCTTTCATGCGTTGCAGGTGCGAATCCTGCCCGACCCATTGAATTTTAGTTTCAAAGTTCAAATTGAATGTAGGGATAGTGTAACGGCAACATCTCGGTCTCCAAAACCGAGGATCTGAGTTCAAATCTCAGTCCCTGCGCCAATCAATCATTTCCCCTGGTAGCTCAGTTGGGTAGAGCGCTTGCCTGAAAAGCAAGAGGTCGTCAGTTCAATACTGACCTGGGGGACTGGCATTGCCCTATAGCTCAATGGTAGAGCCACGCGCTGTTAACGCGGGGGTTGTAGGTTCGAGTCCTACTGGGGCAGCCATTTATTGCCCTGTGGTGTAACTGGCAGCATATCTGACTTTGACTCAGACGGTCTAGGTTCAAAACCTGGCGGGGCAGCCAAATGATGCTCTTGTAGCCCAACTTAATGTGGGTTCAAATTCCACGCCTGAGTACCAAAACTCGCTCCTGTGGCGGAATTGGCAGACGCGATCGGCTTAAACCCGATTTCTTAAAATTGTGGGTTCGACTCCCACCGGGAGCATAACGGGATGTAATTCAGTGGCGAGAAGCCATGCTTTGGGAGCATGGAGTCGCAGCTACTCTTCGAGAACGCTTCGCGAACAAATCCTGCCATCCCGATGAACCCCTGTGATGTAATTGGAAACCATCACCGACTCAGACTCGGTGTTTTGCAGGTTCAACTCCTGTCAGGGGTATTGGTGATACGCGGGGATGAAGCAAGAGTGGCTTGCTAGGCTCATATCCTGGACATCAGCAGGTGCAACTCCTGCCCCCGCCACCAAAATGCAGGTATAAACTACCCAGACCTGCTATCGCGGAGGTCTGGGTTTTCAGTAGCCCTGAAGTTATCAAACAAGCTAAGCTGAACATACTCAATAGTTCGGTTTAACTTGCACGATAACCCCGTGCCTCCAGGCTGGTTTATAGACAGCCCCACAAGTGCAATATTATTGGCTCCATTAAAGTCAGCATCCCCATGCCAACCACAATGTCCACATTTAAAAGTCTTGCCACTACGGTAAGACTTTCCTTTTACAGGATGAATATGCAGACACTTGTGACACATTTGGGAAGTATAAGCAGGGGAAACAGGAATAACTTGAACACCAGCACTAAGAGCCTTGTACTCAATAAACATTCGCAGTTGATAGAATGCCCATGAATTCGAGCGTCTACGTTCCGTCTTGCTTCTGGGTTGCTCGTTGGTTCTCTCCCTAATTCCCGTGAGGTCTTCTATAGCAATTGAGGCACTTAACTCAACTGCTCGTCTGACCACTGACTTGGAGATGTTGTGATTGAGCCATTGTTGGTAGCGTCTCTCCCTCCCCGACAGCCGTTTCAAAACTTCTCGACATCTGCGTCGAGTTGTTCTGGTGCCTTTCGAGGCTTTTTTCTGGAGAGATGTTCTAACTCTGGAAAACTTATCTCGTGCCGACTGGATATGCAAGCCGTCCCACTTTTTATCCTCCGAGGTAAAAGCAATATCTCGACGCCCCAAATCGACACCAATTACCTGATCGGCATTTTGGGGATCGGGAGGGGTGTCCTTAATCTGAACATGCAGGTAGAAATTGCCGTCGCGGTGCTTGCATAGTTGTGCTGAAGTTGGTTTCCTTCCTTTGAGTTTCCCTTTTTGATAGTTACCCGGTTTTAACTTAACTCGCTCTCTACCATGTACGGTAGCAAGGCTTACCGTCCAGTCGTATTCACGAAGTCGAAACAAGTCCTTATCACAATCGATGCTGCTTGGCATAAAACCTTTGACAGGCTTTCCCTTTGAAGAGGCAACTTTCCGGTTAGCCGCTACTCTTGCACAAGCCCTAACCGCCATATTTGCCACGAGGTTAAACTCGCTTTTAATGGTTTGATAGGTCAAAGATTGGATGGCTATCTTGTTGGTCAGTTTTGGATCTGTATGTTCATTGACGTAGTTACAAGCATCCGCAAACGCCTGAAGGGTTGCCTCTAAGAAGGCCACCTGTTCAGGGGAGGGTTGAAGCTTTACGACTATCGTGAGAACTTGCTTCATGGCTGCTATTATACCACTTTGCGGGAAATACTTGGAAATACTTCGGGCGTTTAACCCTCGTATTTCCCGCTCTCCCCCTACGGCTTACCTCCACTTCGTTCCGGTTGAAGCCGCAGCCCCTCGCGACTTGGGTGGTGTAATGGCTAGCATAGAAGCGTCGTATCCTTCTGATGCGAGTTCGACTCTCGCCACCTGCTTCAGATTGATTATGCAGGTGTGGTGTTAATGGCAACACAGCAGTCTTGTAAACTGCCGATGCGAGTTCAACTCTCGCCGTCTGCTTGTCACTATGCTGGAGGTTTTGTTTTTCAGATTAAGGAGGTGTAGAAATGACGACGATGACGGTAACTGATGCTTTGGCAGAGTTGACGCTGTTGGAAAAACGGATTGATTCGGCACGAGCGAATTTAGATAATAATACGTTAATTGCTGTTGTGGAAGTCGGTAAAGTGCCAACAGGCTATAAATCAAGAGAAGACCATGCCTCTAAAGCACGCGCTGCTTTGCAACGAGTTGATGCTTTAATTGACAGACGACGCACCATTAAACGAGCTGTTGTTTTATCGAATGCCTCCACCATGGTTTCCGTCGCGGGTCAAGAAATGACGGTGGCTGAAGCTATCGAGATGAAGAATTTTATCTTGTACTATGAGACCGTTTTTCACACGATGGTGTCGGTGTATACTCGCACTAAAAATGAGTACAAAGCCGCTCAAACGCGAGTGAAAGATCGACTGGATAAGTTAGCCAAGGAGGTGTTGGGTAAAAATGCGGCGTCTGAAAAATATCAATCTCTGGCGGATAGTTTCTTAGAGCGAGAAGGTGTCGAAATGCTCGATCCCACTAACCTCGCAGAAGAGAGCGAGAGACGGCAAGTATTTGTTGAAGAGTTTAAATCAACGGTTGACCGGGTACTGTCAATTAGCAATGCCCGCACCATGATTGAAATTCCCGACTAAACTAGAAGTGCTGGTCACTCGAAAGTCTCTAAATTTATGGTATTAGATGGATAGCTCAATGGCGTAGAGCACATGCTAGTAGAAGCATGAGGTGTCGATTCGCAACCGACTCCATCTTCCACTACCTTTAAAGCTTAACGCTCAACGCTTAACGCTTAAACTTCAATCGTTAAAGGTTAGACCATTAACTCTCAAACCATAAAGGTTAACGATCGATAAAATCCAGGGTGTTGGTTGTAGGTTCCATAAAACCTTGAGGTTTCCACCTGGCTGAGTGGTCAGCACTCACTTAAGCCCTCAACTAAAGTTGGGGCTAAAAGCTTAAACCCGTTGAAACGGGTTCAAAGGCTTCCTTTGTAAGTTCGATTCTTACTTTGGCTTTGACGCGGAAATTTATGATTCTGTTGGTTAATTAACTAGGGGAAAGACCTCTCCCAAAACCTCTCCCTAGCCCTCAATTACGAGGGGAGGGAAGCGGAATATATAGCAATTTCCGGTTTGATGCGATACATCGTTAAGGGCGCAAGCTTTGCGCCCCTACATTTAGGTGTACCCTAAAATTGCTAGTTTCTATTCCCATTCTCGCCACTGGTTCGCCCAGTTTTGGAAAATGCCCAAAATTTGCTCCCGTCGCTGTTCAAAGTTAGCGGCAATGCTAATAAAAATAATGCCAGCGATTAAGCCAATGACCCATTTGGAAAAGGGATAGCGAAAACTTAACACAACTAACTGGTAAAAAACCGTTAGCACAAATGTTGCTGTGCCAACCATTAAGAATGCCCGAATTCGCAGTCCTAATCCAGCAAATATGGCAATCAGGCTAATGATTCCCGGAATCAGTCCAGTCTCTTGATGGAAAAATAAGGCGGTTAAACAAATGATGCTACTACCCAGTAAGCGGAGATAATGACGAGTTTGTCGTTGTCGGGGACGTCTTAATTCTGGATCAATTTGGGCAATGTAGAGGCAAGATCCGCCAATTAGGGCAGCATACCACAAGGGTTCAGTGATCTGTTGATTGACGAAAACTCGCCAGATTGCCCAATCAACAAAAAATAGACTCAAATAAGTCCAGCGTACATTAGACTGGCGGTTGGCAACCCAGGCATAAAACCCAGCAACCGCCAGTAAATTTATTGAAGATAGGGTTTGATAATTGAGGCAAACTGTTAGCAAAGGAGAGATGATGGCGTAATGTTGCCAAGGTTTATCATTCCATCCCCAGCGTCGCCAGGGTAGTTGAAAAAGCGCGATCGCGAATATACAAGCCATTACCCCTCTCCAGGGGTCAAATATACTCAACTGTGTCCATGTCAAACGCGCATAAACACCTGTGGCGGCGACTTCGGTTAATCCGGCGTATATCCAGAGGTTAGATGATGGGGGTGATGAGGGAGATGAGGGGGAAAACTGGCGTGTGTGTTTTGTACGCCCCTGTAATAACGCATAGATAGCCAGTATCCAACTGATGGCAAGTCCGATGGTTCTCAGATTTGGTGTGGTTAACACCGACATTCCCACCGTTAACACCATCAGGAAACTGGCAATTGCCCAGTGAATGTGGGCGGTGATTTTAATTTCAGTGAGACTGAGGTTGAGAAGGGTGGAACGATCGCGCGATTGCCAAAACCAAGCTAACAGCCGATAAATAATCGCGATCGCAGCCGCTACACCTCCTAAAATGGTAAAGCCATCCGCCGGATTTCCGCCATCGGCTTGCATCATCTGGTAAATTACCAATTCATACCAAGCAATGGAAATACCTGCTAGGGAAAGATAGGTGATCCCTTTCCAGGGAAGACGGCGACGCCCTACGCCTATCCCCGTTAACGCTGCACCGAGGGTGAGTAACCCGGTATAAGGGGTGAAATACGTCCAGCGCAAACTAATGCCAATTAGGGCATAAATTAAGGGTAAACCCTCCAGTGCATTTCTAGCGCCTACCTCTTCCTCGGTGTCTCCCTCTAAACGGGTAAACCACCAATCGGTGAGGAATAGTATCACAAGTGCCAGGATAATGTTGGCGGTGGCTAGGGTTAAGGATGAACCATTTCGTAACAGAATGGTATTCGCGATCGCTAATTCGATTGCCCAACTGATGCCATAGACACCAAACTCTGTAAATGATCGCCAACAGCGAAACCAAATTGCACCGCCAATTAACATTGATGCGGCTAGGTAATGCCAACTCGATGGCATCAATCCCTCGTAACTCTGGGTACTGTGCAGCGTCAGAAAGCCTAATTCTGTACAAGACAGGGCAATTGCCCATTTATCCGAGGCTTGGGCATACAAGGCGGCTAAATCGCCAGACTGGGAAATTAAACTAGCTCGTAGCACCCATAATCCGAAACTTGCGATCGCGCCCACCACATACCAATCGGCGACGGATAGGGCGGGTAATCCAGGCACTCCTTGCCATAGCCATGCCGCCAAAAAGCTGAGGGCAAATCCAATCGTAATCGCGGCGGCTACCGTTTCGCGTAAATAGCGACTATTCAGGAACATTAACACTGTGGCAACCCCTAAGCCAATCAGCCGACTCTGCGGTGAGGCTAGGGTTAGCCCTTGTACTAAAAATAAAGCGATCGCACTCCACGAAGCAGCCTGAATGCGCCGCGATCGCTGAGTCAGACTGGCAACTCCAGTTAAGGTTAATGGGGTGAGTAACCATAAAAGTCCCCAAGGGTTAACCCTGAGCGAAGTCGAAGGGTGCGTGGGAAAGGGAATCAAATATGTAATGCTTTCCTCAGCCAGTAAAACATAACTAATTCCAGCGAGGACAAAACCAATGTGCCAACAACTGCGATACCAACTCTGTTGGGGGACAGGAGATGGGGGATTTGCTGCTACCGTTTGCCCTTCCTGCCTTATACTCAGACTCCATTCTCCCACCATTAACGCCAACAATAAACTTGCCCAGAGGGGTTCACTGAGAGTCGGAAACCATCCATCAATAAACGAACAGAGGGTTAATAATCCGGCGATATGGGTGAGATAAACCAGAGGAACCCGCAGCGGAGGGCGGCGATGAGTAACAATAGCCAGGGTGACAGTGGAGAGTAAAAGATTAAGCGATCGCGCCGTCGGATTCAGGCTACTGATTACCGTTAACATCACACCCAATCCTAATGTGAGTCCTTCCCCAAACCGGGCTAATTTAGGGTTCGACTTCCGATATAGCCAATCGGTCAAACCTACCCAGAGAATAATGTAGGGAAATAGGACGACACCCCAACAGGCTTCCACGTTTGAACCCATCTGTTGAGAGAGGAAACTGATTACCTGTTCTTGTACCGCTGCAGGGATTAATCGCCATAGTAAAAATAGCGTTTGCAAGCCAATCAAAAAGATGGCAGCTAAATCCAGACGCCGCCGAGAATACTGTAAGCGCTGGGCGAAAAACCCAATCGCCAACCCGCTAACCGCCGTGGCTTGCCAAGGAATGTCTTCTCCTACCGAAACCAACCAACCGATCAACAGTAACCCACCACCAATTCCATCCCAGAGTTTTGTGCTAAAGGAGGAAACAGACTCTCGTGAGACGGCTGGAGGTTTTCCCTGTCGCGCCAACAACCAACCACAGATTCCCATCGCCAAACCGAGTTGGGTAATTGGCACATTCATCACGAAAATTGCCCGTCCTAATAACACCGTGAGGGCATAAATCACCACTAAACTACCCGTGGGTGCATTATTCGGCAAAGATGGAGAAGCGCGAGGGTTTGAAGCGGCGGCGGGGAGAAACATTGCGGTTCCGATGACGCCTAAATAAACAGCGACTAATGGAACCTGTGACCAATTCCAACCCCAGTGTAGATAACTTAACCATAAAATTAGAGAAGCGCGGGAGGTAAGCCGAAATGAGTTGGTTTGGATAGACGAATTGATAACCGTAATTCCCGTTAAACTTAACGCCGCCACCCCAACAACAATCCATTCCCAGGGATGACGCCATAACCCAAAACCATCTATTGCCCAAAAATTAACCGGGACTAAAAGTAAGGCAATCAGTTGTAAGGTTTGAGAGGTTAATTTTAAATTAGAACGTTTTCCCGCCCACAGGCTAATTCCCCAAAAGACAATGGTATATGTCCATAACACACCATACTGTCCCGCTGGCGGAAAATTCTGCCATTGAGTCGCGGCGAGGACACCGGAGGAGACAACAACCAGAAAGACACCCAGAAACAGCAGCCAGCGCACACTCAGTTCCTCTTGCCATGACTGCCAGATGCGGGATACAGGCGACACTGTAGCAACGGGTTCCTCGACCTTGGGTTCCACCTTTCGGGATGGGGGGCGAGAGGGCAGGGGCGCAATCTCTGGTTCAGGGAGGCGACAAGATAAATAGATTCGACCGAGTTGTTTAACTTGGGCATCACTGATTAAACCCAAGCGCAACCAGGTATCTAGACCTTCGAGCAACTTGGGATTGGAGGCAGAAACAGTGAGTTCAATTCTCACAGGGCGTGGCGAGGACATAGTTTTCGGGGGAGTAAGTCAACTTATGCCCTGAACTAAAGTTCGGGCTAAAAGCTAAAACCCGTTAAAACGGGTTCAAAGCCTTTCATGTAGTAAGCTTTAGCTTACTTGAGCTTTAAGTTTTCGGGAGAGTCAACTCAAGCCCTGAACTAAAGTTCAGGCTAAAAGCTAAAACCCGTTAAAACGGGTTCAAAGCCTTTCATGTAGTAAGCTTTAGCTTACTTAAGCTTTAAGCCGGAAATTTATTTCCTGGCGTCCAAGTTTGCTTAAGGAGGGCGCCGTTCACCTTAAGTTGATACTAATGCAAGATTAATTAATTCTAGCATCAGATTTTCCAGTTGATGATTGATGACTCAGGGCGGGTTTTGTTTTTCATTTATCGGTGGGGAGGGCGGGTTTTGTTTTTCATTTATCAGTGGGGAGGGCGGGTTTTGTTGTTCCGTTAGTGGTGAATAGCTGACTTTAGTCCCTAAACCCGCCCCTACAATTGTGGCTAAACCTGCCCCTGCAATTGTGGCTAAACCCGCCCCTACAATTGACGTATAAGGTATAAATTATTACTTATGAACCGGATTGCGATCGCGCAAGATACACTCAAGATTCTTGATGCTGGCTATTACGACTCTCCGACGGGTCAACGGGTTGATATTAATCAAGATTTAAACGCTTGTCTGGCGCAGACAAAATACTATGACCCAGACAGCCTCTCGACTCTCGAACAAAATGTTCTCTCCAGCACTCCTAAATTCTCTACAACTGAATTTGAAGCCAGAAATGAGACAACGTTAATCGGCTCAAAACGCATGGCACAATCTCAACAGTTTCACAAGATTGGCGTCCTCAACTTTGCTTCAGCTAAAAACCCAGGCGGTGGCTTTATCAAGGGCGCACAAGCCCAGGAAGAAAGTCTAGCTAGAAGTTCTGCCCTTTATAAAAGCTTGTTAAAATGTCCAGAATACTATGAGTATCATCGTTCCCATAAATCACTCCTCTACTCAGATCGAATCATTTATTCCCCAGGTTGTCCAATTTTCCGTAACGATGATGGCACATTACTAGAGCAACCCTATTGTGTCGATTTCATTACAAGTCCTGCTCCGAATGCGGGTGCAATTTGGCGAAATCAACCGAAAGATGGTGCAAAAATAGGCGAAGTTTTGTATAGTCGCGGTGCTAAAGTCTTGAGTTTAGCCGTTTATCAGGGATGTGATGCGCTAGTTTTAGGCGCTTGGGGGTGTGGTGTTTTTCAGAATGAACCCTCAATGGTTGCCCAAATGTTTGCTGTTTTTTTATTACCCAATGGTCAGTTTTGGGGACAATTCAAAAAAGTGTTATTTTCTGTCCTTGATTCAACCCAACAAAAAAGGATAATCACCGAATTTCAGAATCGATTTTCAGCCAAATGATAAAGGACAAAGGACGAAATATAAGCTCCCATAGCTCAAGGGATAGAGCAGCAGCCTTCTAAGCTGAGAGTTCCAGGTTCAAATCCTGGTGGGGGCGTTGAATACTGTTCAAAAAGGAGGTTATTTTCTTTGACTCAACAGACTATGCGATCGCGCCTTGCGTGCCCTGACTTCTAAGAGCCTACATACTTAGTACGAGAGGAAGAGTAACGCTGTTCTATTAACAGTGGGCGTTTGAGAACGAGGAGTGCGAAGAACCCGATAGGTTGGCTTAGAGGTAGCCATCCTTTAAAGAGTGTGTAATAACTCATCGGCGGAGTCCTCTAGTAACTGAGAAGACGCATCACAACGCTCTGGTAACTTGCACGCGAGGGCGATCGCACAATTACAAGATATTGAACTATAATAGTACAAAATTACTAAATAACATTATGCCCGTCTACTTCTACAGCACCCGCGAAAAACCCTACGGTTGCTTTTCCAATTTTTCTCGCCATGGTTTTGAGTTAGATAGTTGTTGGTGGGCAACGAGTGAATATTACTTCCAAGCACAGAAATTTGTCGAGACAGATCGTCCTTGGTTCGACAAAATCCGCGAAGTAAAAACGCCTAAAGACGCTGCCAAGATGGGCAGAAGTCGGGAACACCCTATCCGGAGCGATTGGGAACAGGTCAAGGACGAAATTATGAAGGGAGGAGTTTTGCAGAAGTTTGAAACTCATGCTGATATCCGTGAGATACTTTTGGCGACAGGGAATGAGTTGATTGTCGAGAATGCCCCCAGAGATTACTACTGGGGATGCGGTAAAGATGGCAGTGGTAAAAATAAATTGGGAGAGATTTTAATGGCAGTGCGAGAGATATTGCGTCAACCTCTTACAAAGGACAAATGACAAATGAGAAATGACGAATGACAATCTCCACCGTTAGCTTTTATTATGTCCACCCACTTAGGGTCTGTAGTTCCAATGGAAGAACGCCTGTTTTGCACACAGGAGGTTGCGGGTTCAACTCCCGCCAGATCCATGATGGTGTCTGAAGCCAAAGCGGTCGCGGCGCTTGTTTGTGGAACAAGTCAATAGCGGGTTCAAGTCCCGTCAGACACCCTTAACTGGAAGATGCCGCTGAATGGACGGCAAGCGGTCTTGAAAACCGTGGTACGGCAGCGATGTCGTAGGGGTTCGATTCCTCCATCTTCCTCTATCCACCGGAAGCCGAAAAGTGAGGCGCTGTGCTGATAACGCAGAGGTAGAAGGGGCAGTACCTTCCCGGTGGATTCATCCCTCTGCCAGTGGATTCTGGCACTGATACTACGAATATCGGATGCGGTGGTTCAATTCCATCCAGAGGGGTTTGATCGGGGGTGAGTAGCTGTAATCAAAAAGCTGGAAACATTTACCCATTATTGCCCATGCATTGGGTAGAGACTTGTCCCGATGGAATGGGTTCGACAAGAGTAAGTAGTCGGACACAAGTTTTGGGAACTGTATAAAGTTTTGTAAGCATTACCGCAACGCTTGTGACATAAAAATTCGTGCTTTTTTACATTTCTTAACACAGAGCCGTTTATTTATGTCCGACTACTTATGTATACTTTTTGGTGTACCTATCCAGCCAAAAACCACAGCTAGATAGGTGACTTTATATAGCCGCCAGTTAGGTGGTGTTAGCCTGTGGACTGGTTAAGTGCCGTCACTGCCAGGATGAAGCAGGAAGTAAGTTCCAATGATGTCCATGCTTTGGATAAGTTTGGGTAAATCTTATATAACGGAATGTAGCTCAATTGGCAGAGCAGGTGACTCTTAATCACTGGGTTGCAGGTTCGATTCCTGTCATTCCCATTTGTTCGGGTGTGGCGCAGTTTGGCTAGCTAATTAATATTATAATAGTTATACGTCAGATAAAACTGATGTCTGTACAAGCCATGAAAATACAAGATCTAAAACTAGAACTGATTCAGTGGATTTTATTATTACAAGATGTTCAACTTTTAAATGAGATCCAGACTATCAAAGAAAATTCAGCGGAAAATATAGTCCCTACTAAGCCTCGCCAATTTGGTTGTGGCAAAGGTATTTTTAGTTATGTGGCAGATGATTTTGATGCAACGCCTCCGGGTTTTGAAGACTATATGCTACCCTGAACTATTTAATTGATACTCATATCTTAATTTGGTTTATTGAAGGGAACACTAACCTTTCTAAACAGGCACAAGACTTAATCGCTAATCCAGCTAATTCCGTTTATGTCAGTCAAGCGAGTTTGTAGAAAATGACCATTAAGATTAGGGGCTTTTCTGGATTACTTATTCAATCAAGCTGCGTTTATTGTTTTCAATAGATTAGCCGACAAAGACAACACGCAACAAACAGAAAATTGGAGTAGGTTTCTACATCCGAAAATACGCGATCGCATACATTCAAAACTGACTAAACTCCGTACTTTACGCTGATCAGATTCCCAGAACCCCGGTTTCTGGTGAGGACGACAGCAAATCAGCATTTTAGGTGCGTTATGCTTCGCTAACGCACCCGATGAAATTAAGTCTAAGCCAACTTACTTAACTCTCCATTACTCTCCTCTGTTATTATCGAACCAATCCCATCTAACGTCGCTGGAATCGTGCGCGGGTCCATAAACATGATCTTGCTGCTGTTACTACTACCAATTTTTATCCCCATATCCAAATAGTTTTGTGCCAATAAAAACTGTAGTGCTTGGGCTGATGAGGGAGCAGTGTTTAACTTTTTGCTAAGAATATCCATCGCGGCGGCTGTCCCTTGCGCCTTGAGAACTTGCTGCTTTTGTTGCGCTTCCGCCTCTAAAATAGCGGCTCGTTGACGCGCTTCTGCCTCAATGATTTGTGCCTCAGCTTCCCCTCTGGCACTATTAACCACTGCTTCTCGTTCCCCTTCCGATGTCAGAATTGCCGCCTGTTTTTTCCGTTCGGCTGACATCTGTAATTCCATTGCCCCTTGCACGGTTTTAGATGGAACAATATCCCGCAATTCTACCCGCGTTACCTTGACTCCCCAAGGAGCTGTGGCAATATCTAATTCCCGCAATAGCATTTCATTCACTTCAGTGCGGGCGGTAAAGGTTTGGTTCAGTTCAAGTTTCCCCATTTCTGAGCGAATTTGAGTTAAAACTAAATTCACCATCGCTGCTTGAAGATTCTGAACTTTGTAATAAGATTTTTCCAGATTAATTACCCGCCAATATACCACAGCATCCACTCCAATTGAAACATTATCACGAGTAATGCAATTTTGCGGTGGGATTTCTAAAACTTGTTCGCGAATCGTTTCCTGACAAGCAATTTGATCCAGGAATGGGATAACAAAATTTAGACCCGGTTCTAGTTTTTTACCATCATATCGACCCAGGGTTTCAACTAACGCCTCTTCCCCTTGTTTAATAATCTTGACACTCCCCGCTAAAGTTGTACCTGTTAGCGCGATAAATGCCATAAAAAACCACTGATACATTTTAATTATCCTCTTGAGATACAATTTGATTGAATGTGAACCGATCAGCCATTAAATGGTACTGGCTTGATGTTTGGCGAATACCACGGATAATGAACCCATTACGCTCGAAATAAATGTTCCGGCAAAACAATTAATGTGTTATCCTCTTGTCCGACAACATAAACGGTTTGATTGGCAGGAATACTCATTTGCCGTTCTTGACAACGCGCTGCCCAAGAACTGCCTTCATAGAGAACTCGTCCGGTTTCTCCTAGTGAAATTTCCGTTAATGTTTTGGCTTCCGTTGCTTCTGGAACTTTAAATTTTTTCCGCTTGAGCAACATCGGACGTATCCAGATAACCGAGGCGGTAGACAATACCATCCAGTAAGCCACCTGCCAGCGAAATGCGATAAATCTTGTCATTCTAAACAAGCTAAACGCTATGATTAGGGAAATAATTCCCATCGACAGAGGCACGAGTCTGAACTTTTTGCTGAAGGCTTTTGGCAGAAACAACTCCAGTAGGCAAAGTACAACACCACTACCTAACCAGAACAAGGATGGATGAGGAATAAATGCGGATTTCGTAGTCGCTTGTGCCAGAATTGTTTGGGCATCAATGCGATTCACTTCTGTCTGCATTAACAGCAATGTGAACATCTGACTATTTTCAAATAGAAGGATGAATGCAAATGGTGAATGACCAACTCATGGCATGACAATCAACGTATTATCCTCTCGCCGCAACACATAAACCGTTTGGTTAGGTGCGATCGCAAGATGCGGATCGGCACAACAGGCTTGCCAAGAGGAACCCTCATACATCACTCGTCCCGTTTCTCCCGGTAATATCTCGGTTAACACCTGGGCTTGAGTCGCCTCTGGGATAGTATATTTAGGACGCCGAATCAACATAGGGCGCAACCAGATCGCAAACGCAAAGGATAATCCCATCCAATACATCACCTGTAAGCTAAACCCGTCATACATCAGGAATTGCCACTCAAACCCCAGTGCGATCGCGCCCTGCCATACAATAAATGAGACAAGTAGCGCACCTACACCCATCATCAGGGCAATAAACCGGAATCGCTTCGCCCAAGATTTGGGGATAAAGAATTCAACTAGGCAAAGTAGAACACCTGCAATCAGCCAAAATATAGGGGGAGTAATCCGAAAGGTTGATTGAGTCGTCGCCTGTGCCAAAACTTGGAATAACACATGAATGTCCTCGTGAACTCGGTTAATAGCAAGGGTTTTCTCTTGCTAATTGCTATTAAACCCGGTGGTGATTTGAGTTCGCGATGGAGTTGTTCGAGTTCTTATCGAGTTCTCATCGACTTCTGAGTCATTTGTCATTTGTCATACTCGCGCAAGCGAGAAGCAAGCTACGTCATTTGTCATTATTTAACCGTTAAGGAGGTAAAGACTCGTAGGGTGCGTTAGCGTAGCGTAACGCACCTTTACCCCCATAAGTAGTGTTGCTGCGTAAATCCTGATTATTTAATCCTTAAGGAGGTACAGTAAAAGTAAGCCTTCGTTCAATATTCCCGGTTTAACCATGCAGGTTACTGAACAGCGATACTACACTCCAGAGGAATATCTAACCCTGGAGGAAGCAGCCGACTATAAAAGTGAGTACATTGACGGTCAAATTTACCATAAGGCAGGTGGATCTACAAATCACAATCAGATCGCGCTTAACTTTAGTACCGAACTTAATTTTGCCTTCAAGCAACTCGATTACCGGGTTTTCATGAGTGATGTGCGTCTGTGGATACCGAAAAGACGTATCTATACCTATCCCGATGTCATGGTTATTGCAGGAGAACCCAACTATTACAATAACCGCACTGACACAATTACGAATCCTCAAGTGATTATCGAGATTTTGTCAAAATCAACCCAAGGGTATGACCGCAGTGACAAGTTTCAGGCTTACCGTACAATTTCCAGTTTTCGGGAATATTTACTCCTGGATCAAACTAAACGATATGTTGAACATTTTTCTAAGACAGACACTAAACAATGGTCATTGCGCGAATATGATGAATCCGATGAGGCGATCGCGTTCTCCTCACTCGATTTTGAAATTTCCTTAACTGATGCGTACAACAAGGTTAAGTTTGAACCAGAAAATGCTGAGTCTGAATAATATAGCACTTAGTAGGTGGACACAATACAAACTAACGGTGGAGATGGTCATTCGTCATTCGTCATTCGTCATTTGTCATTCGTCGCAGAATGTTTGTCATCCGTTGGGGCGGGTTTAGTGACATCAGGGTGAAAAGCAAATGTTAATGGTAAAACCCGCCCCTACAATTTCCTCATCTTCCCCAGCTCCCTCTGCTCCCTCTGCTCCCCCAGCTCCCCCATCTTCCCCATCTTCCCTCACCACAACACTTATTCAGCAGCCTCTAATTAAGCCAACCCCCGCAGCAGTGATTGCACTAATAACTGAAAGTGAGTCGCTTCATGAGTTGCCATAACCGAAATGCGAATCCGACTCGTGGGAACCGTGGGAGGACGAATAGCTGGGGCAAAAATACCTGCGGATTTTAGTTTTTGTGCCGTGTTCATAACCTCTTTGGCGCTAGTAAATTGAAGGCACAGAATCGGAGATTCAGACGGCAATACATGGAGATCAAATAACTTTTCCCGAATCAGAAACTGGAGCATCTCTACATTCTGCCAGAGTCGATCGCGACGTTGTGGTTCTTTTTGGACAATTTCAATCGCCGTTAATGCCGCCGCCGTATCAGCCGGAGATAATCCAGTAGTATAAATCCAGCTAGGGGCGCGATTTCTCAAGAAATCAATTAGAGTCGCTGAACCCGCAATATATCCCCCTAAACTCCCCAATGCTTTACTCAATGTTCCCATTTGAATTAAGGAGTGTTCCGTACAGCCAAAATGTTCTACACAGCCTGCACCTGTAACACCTAAAACACCCGTTGCATGGGCTTCATCAACTAATACCATGCTGCTAAATTGATCCGCTAGTGAGAGAATGTCTGGCAAGGGACACAAATCCCCATCCATACTAAAAACGCTATCAGTTGCAATCAGACAACGGCGGTAATTGTGGCGATGGTGAACCAGTTGACGCTTTAAATCTTCCATATCCCTGTGGCTATAGTTGATTACCGTCGCACCACTTAAAATTGCCCCATTCTTGAGGCTAGAGTGATTATACTGATCTGCCAGAATCAGATCTCGCTTCCCCACTAAAGCCGCGATCGCACCTAAATTCGCCAGGTAGCCCGAACTAAACACCAATGCATCTTCGGTTTGTTTCAGAGATGCGATCGCACATTCTAATTCTCGATGCAATTCCCGATGTCCACTGAGTAACCGAGAACCGGTGCTACCTGTACCATAGTGCTGAGTCGCTGTCATCGCGGCTTGAATTAAACGTTCATCTCCCGCCAATCCTAAATAATCATTACTAGCAAAGTTAATGACTTCTCGCCCTTCCAGTTTTACCACCGCACCGGGACGATTTTGCAGCGTTTGCACTGAACGATACCAGTTGGCTTTGTGGATAGTAGAAAGAGAGTCTTCTAACCAAGCATAAGGATTGGTTGTCATAAGTAGGGGCTGCTGAATAAGTTTTGTGGTGGGGAGAGGGAATAGGCAATAGGCAATAGGCAATAGTAACGCCAGTAGGGTGGGCATTGCCCACCAGACTTAAGTCAGTGACATTCCACATAAGGTTGAGATTAGGAAACAGGCAACAGGAAATACACAATTTAAATGTGTATTAGCTTACTCTTTTTCAGCAGCCGGATCAACTTTATCCTGTTGAGTTTCCCCATTTTTAACACTCTCAACCAAACCCATTTCAAAGGCAATTTCCGGTAAATCTTCAGCCTTATATTTTCCCGGTTGAAACATCTGTCCAGGGGTTAGACACATCTGTTTGAGTTCAACAACTTCAGTGGGAGCAAATAATCCTTTCCATCTTCTATTCTCAATGCCCATCGCTGATGACTCCTAAGGTGATAAGGACGAAATCCCTGTAGTGCGAACATCCTGCTCGCTACTCATACCCAACTTAAATGCGTGAAAGCTTCTTCCACTATTTTAGCGGTACCACACCTGTATTTGATACTTTATTTATAAATTTTCTCTCACCCAAGCGCGAAACACTTTCAACAGCACAATTTCCCCCATTGTTTTACTCTGCTGAATAAATCGGCTCATTGCACTCACGGTTACCAAAGGAAAAGCCAAACTAGATTCACACTCAACATAGTCTCCTTCTACCCCTTGATAGAAGCGCAAAACCTGCCCATTATACCGCCAAAGTTCAGGAACACCTAGCGCCGAGTAAATCCTCAACTTATCTACAGAACTACTGGTAATATCAATTTCAATCGCTAAGTCAGGCGGCGGATCAATTTCTAAATCAATATCTTGCCAACCTCGAACAGCAGGTTCATTTTGGATATAATAACAATTATCTGGTTCTATCCCCCGCTTGACTATTTCTCGTTTCAGCGTTGTCGAACCAGCGCTTTTAATCTCAATGTCTAATTCTTCGGCTAATGCAATAATGAAATTACCCAAATTAGCTTTAGGATTTTCATGGTCAAAACGAGGCGTCATAATTTCCAACGTGCCGCCATCATAAGCAAACCGATACCCCCTGTCTTCACCCGTTTCTGCTAATAACGCTTCAAAGGTTTGCCAGCTAATATTGTGCAGTACAGTTCGTTGTTCAGCTAGCGTTGAGATTGTCAGCATATCTATAATCTCAGTTGAATGGCACGCTCCTTAATGTTACTGACTCATAGAGCTAGGAAATAAATTTCTTATTTTTAACCTCAATTAAGCTTTAGCCTACGGGGTATAGCAATTGCCGTAGCGGTTATGATATCATGTCCGGTCAAACACCCCGAATAAAAACGCCTGAAACCCTTGTTATTACGGCATTGCAATTATGGGCAATCGTCAGGACATGATATGACGCATCATTGCATCATTTGGTAAGAGACGTTCCGGCGGAACGTCTCTACAACAGTTCGTAATCGATGTGTCTACTGCTATAATACTTTGAACCCGTTTTAACGGGTTTAAGCTTTTAGCCCCAACTTGAGTTGAGGGCTAATTGGAACTCTACTCCATTACACTTTTGAAAAAATCAATTGTTTCTTTCAACGCCTGAACAAAAACGTCAATCTCTTCCTGCGTATTGTAGAAATACAAACTCGCCCGCGCCGAACCCGTTACGTCTAAAATTCGGTGTAACGGTTGAGTACAATGATGACCGGAACGAATCGCCACGCCTTCATGGTCTAATAGAGTAGACACATCACTCGCCGCTAGTCCCTCTACATTAAACGATGCCAACGCTGCCCTTCCTTTCCCCTCTGCTGTCGGTTGGGGACCATAGAGGGTCAAATCAGGAACATCCCGTAATTGCTGGAACAGATACGCCGTCAGTTCCTCTTCATAAGCATGGATTTTATCCATACCAATCCCCATTAAATAGTCTACCGCTGCACCCAGCGCGATCGCTTCCCCAATCGCAGGTGTTCCGGCTTCAAATTTATGGGGCAATTCGGCGTAGGTGGAATAGTCGAGAAAGACTTCCGAAATCATCTCACCGCCACCCATAAACGGCGGCATGTCCAGCAACAAGTCTAACTTGCCATACAAGAAACCAATCCCTGTAGGCGCACACATTTTGTGACCCGATGCCACTAACCAGTCACAATCCATCCCCTGGACATCAATGGGTGTATGAGGGACAGATTGGCAAGCATCAATCAATACCTTAGCGCCATACTGATGTGCGATCGCACTAATCTCCTCTACCGGGTTAATACACCCCAAGGTATTCGAGACATGCACCACACTGACTAACTTCGTCTTCTCAGAAATCAGAGACTTGAACTGTTCTAAATCAAACTCCTGGCTTTCCGTCAGTTCCACATACTTCAACACCGCCCCCGTCTTCTGGGCAATGATTTGCCAGGGAACAATGTTGCTGTGATGTTCCATCACCGAGAGAATTATTTCATCCCCTGGCTGCAAACGATTTAATCCCCAGCTATACGCCACCAGGTTAATCGCTTCTGAGGCATTCCGGGTAAAAACAATCTCATTCCGCGACGCCGCATTCACAAACGCCGCCACCTTATCCCGCGCTGACTCATACGCTTCTGTCGCCCTGACACTCAGCGCATGAGCGCCTCGGTGGACATTGGCATTGTCCTTTTCATAGTAATTTTGCAACGCATTCAGCACCGCCAACGGCTTCTGAGAGGTAGCCGCACTGTCAAGATAAATCAATGGTTTATCGTGAACTTTCTCCTGCAAAATGGGAAAGTCAGAACGGACGATAGCAGCTAGGGTTTTTTCTTGGGTGATGGTCATTGGTTATTCGTCATTGGTCATTTGTCATTGGTCATTGGTCATTTGTTATTGGTCATTTGTTATTGGTCATTTGTTAAAGAATTATAAAACTCAAAACCATGTCCGACTAGCGAAGCGAAGGATCAGATTCAGGGCGGGTTTTGCATAAAAACTAGATAAAACAATCAACCTTAATCCCTAAACCAGCCCCGGAAAGACGTGCCATGGCACGTCTCTACATTTTTTGGGACTACATTGTTCTACACATCGCACATTGGGCAAGTCTTTGCCGCAGGGAGTCCACAGGAATCCGTTGGAGAATCTCCGCTACAAAAGCATCAATTAATAGATTCCGGGCATTGGTTTCATTCAGTCCTCGACTTTGTAAATAGAACACATCCTCTGGGTCAAGTTGACTCACTGTAGCACCGTGAGAACATTTTACTTGGTCCGCCGTAATTTCCAATTGCGGTTTGGTATTCACACGGGCTTTAGCTGAAAGCAATAAATTGCGATTCAATTGAGCCGCATTGGTAAATTGAGCCGCTTGCGGCACGAAAACCTTACCATTGAAGACTCCGTGCGCCCGGTCATCTATGATACATTTGTGCAACTGGTCGGTCATGCCATGAGGATGATTCAACAGCACTGCACTGTGGGTATCGGCTACCTGTTCCCCACCAATCATGGTTAAACCGTTAAGGGTGGTTTCGGTTGCTTCACCGGTTTGCACGATTTCTAGATTATGCCGAGATAGTTTCGCCCCTAAACTAATGGCGTTACAAGTATAACGGCTATTCCGGGCTTGATTTACCGCTGTTTTACCAATGTGGAATCCATCAATCGCTTCTCGCTGATTCCGGGTATGGATAACTTGGGAACCCTCCTCAAGCCAAATCTCTGTCACTTGGTTATTAAAATAAGGACGATTCACCGGAATATCTGGACATCCTTCTACATTCGCGGCGTAATGTTCAATCAGATTCACCACTGAACCTGCTTCAGCAACCACCAGACAGCGCGGTTGGCATATTACGGGTACGTCGTCAGTGGTGGAAATAAACAGCAGATGAATCGGTGTCTCGACTATTTTAGCTTTGGGTATCCACACCACCGCCGCATCCGTGAGTCCCGATGTATTCAGGGCGGCGAAAACATCAGACGCGCCCTGTTGCTTCCCTAAATAATTGGGGATTCGTTCCTGATACGCCGCAGGTAAACCCGCCAAATTACCCACATATACGCCTTCGGGTAATCCACTCACCGACGATAAATCCGGCGCATACACCCCATTGACAAAGACTAATCGACTATCCGGGGTTTCGGGTAGGGTGAGGGAAGTCAAGTCTAGGTGTTGCAGGAATTGTTCAAAAAACGCCTCAACTCCTTGAAAATCCACCGCCAATAACGGCGACAAATCCGTAAACCGCCATTCTTCATCCCGACGGGTTGGAATTGCCAATTCTTCCACAATCGCCGCCGCCTGGTGGCGCAGTTGTTGGAGAAACCTGTTTAAATTTCCCCCGACAACGGGTTCATCTTGGCGACATTGGTCTAATAGCGCCTTTAAATAGGAAATTTCCGGTTTCGCAGATAGTTGTATACTCATCAGACCATCACCTCAGCCGCCGCTTCTTCTATCACCCACTCATAACCACGGGATTCTAATTCTAATGCCAATTCCTTACCACCCGTTTTGAGGATGCGCCCTCCTGCCATGACATGGACATAATCAGGTTCAATATAATTGAGCATCCGTTGGTAGTGGGTAATCAAAATCATGGCATTGTCGGGATTTGCCAACTGATTCACCCCATTGGCGACAATCTTCAGGGCGTCAATATCCAAACCAGAGTCTGTTTCATCTAGAATCGCCAGTTTGGGTTCTAACAGCGCCATTTGCAAAATCTCATTCCGCTTCTTCTCGCCGCCAGAGAAGCCTTCATTTAAACTGCGCTCCAGAAAGCTGGGATTCATCTTAACAATTTCCAGCTTTTCCTCGATTAAGTCTTCAAAGTCAAACGTATCAATTTCCTCTAATCCCTGATGCTTACGGCGGGAATTATAGGCGACGCGCAAGAAGTCTAAATTACTCACCCCAGGAATTTCTAAGGGATACTGAAATGCTAGAAATATGCCAGCTAATGCCCGTTCTTCTGGTTCTAGTTCCAGCAGATTCTGCCCCATAAATGTCACCTCGCCACCGGTGACTTCGTAGGCGGGATGTCCCGCTAAAAGCTTGGAAAAGGTACTTTTACCTGAGCCATTTTGCCCCATGACGGCGTGAATTTCTCCCGCCTTCACCTCTAGGTTTAAGCCCTTGAGAATTTTTTGTCCTTCAACATTTGCCGTCAAATTGCGGACGGATAAAATTACGTCGCTATTTTCTCTAATCATTGTTCGTTACTACAGGGTTTTGCCAATTCTGATACAGGGTTATTAGGGACAAGGAAAGAGGCATTGAATGTTCCAGACGTAGCCGGATACGTCTGGAATTTGGTCGGGGCGGGTTTAGTGACTTATGGGTGAAGTTATCAACGATAATTGTGAAACCCGCCCCGACAGACACGCCATGGTAATTTGCCAATCCCTAACCCACGGCTCCTTCTAATTTCAGACTCAATAATTTATCGGCTTCAGCGGCAAATTCCATCGGTAGTTCGTTGAATACATCCTGACAGAAACCACTGACTATCATGGAAACCGCATCTTCTTCTGAGATTCCCCGTTGGGTAAAGTAGAAAAGCTGATCCTCGCCAATTTTCGAGGTTGAGGCTTCGTGTTCAACCTTAGCCTGATTATTTTCGACTTGAATATAGGGGAAGGTATTCGCCTCAGCCGTATCACCAATCAACATGGAATCGCACTGGGAATAATTCCGCGCCCCTTTTGCTTTCGGACTGACTTTCACTAAACCCCGATAGCTATTCTTGGAATTACCAGCGGAAATCCCTTTAGAAATAATTGTGCTACGGGTATTTTTGCCGATATGCACCATTTTGGTTCCCGTGTCGGCTTGCTGCATGTTATTGGTTAACGCCACGGAGTAAAACTCACCTACGGAGTTATCTCCTACCAGAACACAACTGGGATATTTCCAGGTAATCGCTGAACCGGTTTCTACCTGCGTCCAGGAAATCTTGGAGTTAACCCCTTTGCACAAACCGCGCTTGGTGACAAAGTTATAGATTCCACCTTTACCCTTTTCGTCACCTGCAAACCAGTTTTGCACGGTGGAGTATTTAATATCGGCATTATCTAGGGTGACGAGTTCCACAACAGCGGCGTGGAGTTGGTTGGTATCGTACATGGGTGCGGTACACCCTTCTAAGTAACTCACTGAACTCCCTTCTTCAGCGACAATCAGGGTGCGCTCAAATTGTCCCGTTTCTCCGGTATTAATCCGGAAATAGGTGGATAGTTCCATGGGACATTTGACGCCTTTGGGAATAAACACAAAGGAACCGTCACTAAACACCGCCGAGTTGAGGGCAGCAAAGTAATTATCGCCGACAGGAACCACACTACCCAGATATTTCTGCACCAATTCTGGGTGTTCTTGCAGGGCTTCGGAGATTGAACAGAAGATAACCCCAGCTTCGGCTAACTTGTCTTTAAATGTGGTGGCGACGGAAACGCTATCGAAAATCGCATCTACAGCAACGTTAGACAGTCGCTTCTGTTCGGATAGGGGAATCCCTAGTTTTTCAAAGGTTTCCAGGAGGGCGGGATCTACGTCCTCTAGGCTGTTCAGCTTTTCCGTTTTCTTTTTCGGGGCGGAGTAGTAAATGATATCTTGATAGTTGATGGGTGGATAGTTAACGTGGGGCCACGTCGGTTCCTCCATCTTCAACCATTGGCGATAGGCTTTGAGACGAAACTCCAGCATGAACTCCGGTTCATTCTTCTTGGCGGAGATCAGGCGGACTACGTCTTCATTCAAGCCACGGGGAATGGTATCGGCTTCAATATCGGTGATAAAGCCGTACTTATAAGGTTGGTTGACTAATTTCTTAACGGTAGCAGTCATTCGCTTCAGTGTTCTCTCTTTGATTAAGGATGGGAATTGGGTGGGAGCGTTTATGTATCAATGAGTCCGTCACCTGTTTTCTAGGGTTCGGGCTGATTAGACGACGTTGCACTAGCTCTAGACTAAAACAACACTTTTGTTGTTTAACTCTATTTTAGGTTATATTAACAACTAAGATGTTGTCAAAGTCAACTAAATTTCTTCTCTTGCCCTAACACAAGCGTGATTTTACCCCAAAAGCCAATGACCACCACTCAGCAATCTTCTACCAAGCAAGACATTTTGCAGTATTTACTCAAACAGGAGCAAGCGATCGCGCATGCATTAGCGGAAGCTCTGGATATTAGTCCCCAAGCCATTCGGCGTCACCTGAAGGATTTGGAGGCTGAGGGACTGATTGAGTATGAGTCGGTATCCATGGGGATGGGGCGTCCTCAACATGTTTACCGCTTGAGCAAAAAAGGACGCGATCGCTTCCCTAACCATTATGGTGAGTTTGCCGTGTCTTTGCTAGACACCCTGGAAGAAACCGTGGGTCGGGATCAGGTGAGTACCATCCTCCAGAAACAGTGGGAACGCAAAGCCCTGGAATACCGCCAGCTTTTGGGTGAAGGTTCATTAGCCGAACGAGTCGCCAAATTGGTAGAACTGCGCCAAAGTGAAGGCTATATGGCGGAATGGTATCCGGTCGAATCCAGCAATGCTAGCGATCAGACCCATAACCAGTTTATTTTCAGAGAACACAACTGTGCAATTTCCAACGTCGCTGAATCCTTTCCCAGCGTCTGCGGACATGAATTGGAAATGTTTGCCGCTATCCTACCTGATTGTCAAGTTGAGCGCACTCACTGGATTAATCAAGGAGAACATCAGTGTGGTTATTTGATTCAGGCGAAATAATTTGTTATTGGTCATTGGTCATTGGTCATTTGTCCTTTGTCCTTTGCTTCCTCATCTTCCCCATCTCCCCAAGAAGGGCGGGTTTAGTCAAGTTATCGGTTTTGTGCCACAACGTTATGGGTAAAACCCGCCCCTACAGATTGACTTTCCCTGCACCTCCACTTTCTTATGTCCCAACAACCGACAACACAATTTTTAAGTCCAGAGGAATCTGCTGCGGTAGATAAAGCGTTACTCGCATCCCATGAGAAGTTTTTAACCCGATTAACGATTTCATCCCTGCGCCTTTTAACCCATATTGCCCAAGACACAGGAGTGGCTGTTGAAGAGTTAACACCTCAGCAGGTGATTGATTGGTTTGAAAAAGACAGTAAGATTCGCCGCGAACAGGGATCAGATGCCGCATTTTTGAAGTGGTGATTGGGTACTGCCACACCACTAATACCAAGTTGCAGTCAAGGAGGTAATTTGTCATGCATCGGTATACAGACAGATCCCCGACTTCTTGAAGAAGTCGGGGATCTTGCTTAGATTAACCTGAACGACTAACTGACTAAAATTTGTTCGGAGAAAAATAGAACATTTCATCGTGAAGATCACGCTTCAAAAATTCACATAAATTAATAAAACTAAAATTATTCAAATAAATAAAATAAGTTTGCCAAGAATTTATAGATTGAGCAGGTAATTTTATGCGGATTTTACCTATTCGCTAGTGAAGATTAATTATGATGGCGAGTATACAAACTCGTGGGTAGAGGTAATTCCGTGAAACTTAAATTAACTTTTTTACTATCAGTCGCCTTCGTCGCGGGTGTAGCGGTAAAAGCGCAAGCGGCGAATTTTTTTACCTATAATCCGAATGAGCAAGAAATTTATCACAGCACATTTGATGACGCCGACGATTGGCAGCTAAACAATACCACCGTCGCTCAGGGTGAACTTCAGGCTAATCCGGACGCGAATTGGGCATCAGCCTACTACGATCTCTCATCGTTGAATCAATTGGATTTAGATGAGGGTGATATCGCTCTTTACTGGAGCGCTCGTACAGATCGAAGTAAGCCAGAACTGGGTAAGTTCTTTATGGAACTGAATGTTGCACCAACAAATACCCAGGAACCGCGCCAAATTAACTGGAATATCCGTCCTATTTCTCCCCGTGATGGCAATTTCCGCAATTTACCCTATTTACTTTACGTTGATCCGGGCTTTCAGATTCCCCATGAAGTTGAGCAAGAATTGGTTGTTCCGGATCAATTTCCTGATACTGAAACTTACGAGAGTTTCCGGCTCACACTCAGTAAAACGGGAGTGGATACGGTTGAAGTTACACCTTACTATTGGCTGAATGATAATTGGCAAGCCTTTTCCGCTAAAGACGGTTCAACCCTACCCATGAGCGTCAGTATCCAAGATAACCTAGAAGGTCAAGACTATTTTGAATCCCTCAGCTTTCGGTTCCGCAAAAATCGATCCTATCTTGATGCAGTTGCCATTACTCGAATTCCCACCGATTCAGAACCAGTCGATATTCCAGAAGCGTCTACAGCATTAGGTTTATTCGCCATGGGTGCTTGGGGAATCCGTCAGTTTATCCAAAAGTTTAATCGATAAAAATTAACACGCTTCAACCCATTGCGCCTGATTTACCGCATAGTTCTCCAAGCCAGATCCCCGACTTATTGAAGAAGTCGGGGATCTCTGTATCATTTTGGTTTAAACCCTGTAATTTTTATCCTTTGAATTAAATTGCGCTGATGAGCGTATAAAAATTACGTCGTTTAGCTTAGGTTGATAAAATCAATGTGCATGAAAATAGATATATAGTTAGCATCCCTAGCGCGTCGGTCAAGTATTCCGAGAAACCGGGTTATAGCCTTACCAAAGCAGGTTAGGACATTTTGACTAGAGAACCTTCGTGATTATTCTAGAAGATTTCGGCGGCTCATCCTTAAACCATTGGTTGAAAGAGGGTGTCGAGAAACAACATATCCTACCGCTAGAAGAATTTCTACCCATTGCCATCAAGATAGCTGAGAGTTTAGCGCATATCCACACGGCTAATATTATCCACAAAGATATTAATCCGAGCAATATCGTCTATAATCCCAACACTGAAACCCTGAAAATCATCGACTTTGGCATTTCCACCCAATTAACCGTTCTAATCCTACTCTGAAAAATCCCAATGTTTTAGAGGGAACTCTTACCTATATTTCGCCGGAACAAACCGGACGGATGAATCGGGCGCTGGATTATCGCACCGACTTTTATTCCCTGGGAGTCACCTTCTACGAATTACTCACCGGAAGGCTACCGTTTGAAACCACTGATGCGTTGGAGTTGGTGCATATTCCCCCAGAGAACGTGAGCAAAATCTTTGAACCCTTCTTTACGACAAAACGAGGTCAAGGTGGAACTGGGTTAGGGTTGCATATTGTTTATAACTTAGTCACCCAAAAACTCAATGGTACAATTGAATGTGAGAGTCAAGGGGATGCGGGGACAACTTTTATAATCAAGTTGCCGAGTTTAAGGGGTTTGTAGCCGATGCAAGGGGTGGCAACTCTGACAACGGTTAAATGATATAAAGTCCGTGAGTATCGGAATTATGTTTTTTTAACGCAGAGGTTCACGCAGAGGGGGTTGAGGGCTTTGAACGAAAATTTTATAACGTTCGGAAATAACTAGAAGCGATATGACAAATGAAAAATGATAAATGGTCAAGCACTAATCACCAGGATGAAGTTGTTTTTGCTGATGAAGAGGATGACGAATTAGTCTTTGCTGATGCTTGTTAATTAATATAGGAATTGGTATCCATACCGGAAATCTCATGTTGGGAATCATTGGTGAAGAGGAGCGCATAGACAGCACCGTCATCGCTGATGCGGTGAATCTCGCCAGTCGCTTGGAACAGTTAACTAAGCTGTACGGCGCGAGTATTATTATTAGTGGACAAACCTTGGCTCAACTCGATGAGCCGCAACAGTACACCTGCCGATTTTTGGATCAAGTGAAGGTAAGAGGAAAAAAGATGCCTGTGGCTGTGTTTGAAATTTACGACAGTGATGCTGAGGATCTCAAAACTTTAAAAACCGAAAGTAAAACTGAATTTGAACAAGGGGTTTGGTTCTATTATCAGAAGCAATTCACTCCAGCACAGCAATGTTTTGAGTGGGTTTTACAAGTGAATGAGCAAGATTTAGCGGCTCATCTTTATCTGGAGCGCTGTGAATTATCTCAACAAACGGGGTTAGCACTGAAGTGGGAAGAGGTTGAAGTGTTGGAGAAACAAGATGAATATCCCAGCCAGATCCCTGTGTAATTTTACAGGATGCGATCGCAACAGGCTTCCCATGCTAACATTATCGAAGTTGTTGCTCGGTTAACAGTGTATTAATCCAAACCGGCTCCTCTGCTAACAATGGCGGTACGGGTTCTTGCGTATAATCGATTGCTAAATCATAACTGGCTTGCTCGTACACATTATTCAACAATACCTGTAAATCAACGACGGGTTCTTCATCGCCCGACTTCAAGGGTAAGGGAAATGAGGGAATCGTATCGGGTAAATTAAAGTCATATAAATCAGCTTGAGGACGACGCTCTCCTCGACTGACTAAAATTCGATAATGAGTTTGACCATTGCTGTGATATACTGGCATAGGTTGCCCCTTCCGCAGTAAATCAATTTCCACTAAATGAGTTGAACTGCCGAAGATTTTATAGCGTTTAGTTTCATATTTATCACGTCCTTCTCCGGAACGTTTATTAATCGGAGAGAGTATCTCAATAACAGTTACAACTTCACCTGTGGCGACTTCTCGCACTTCTAAATACCCTTGTTTAATTGTTTCCGGTACAGGAACTTCTACGATTTTGGGTTGAGTTGGAGATGGGGCGACAGCAACATTACTCATCGGTTGTTTCGTTGTCGCCTGTGAACGTTTGACCGTTAAATCCGGAATACCCACGAGTAGGGATTTTTCGCCAGCGGTTTCATACAGACGCACCTCAACCGCCACTCTGTATTTAGGACGCAATTGAGGAGACAGGCACTTAGTCAGTTCGCTAATCAGTAACAAATGGATTCCGGGCCAGATTTCTGGGTGTTCTAGGTAAGGGTTCATCCCCGGAAACGGGTTTGGCATAAATTTCCCTCCTTGGCGTTCGATTCTCGTTGCTTAAATTTTATCGTCGTTTTACGGTGGCGCTGGGAATTCGCGGCATCAGACAGATTATTTAAATGCGTCTTCTTTTGTAACATTCGCCCGCCAGCAAAGTCCTTTGAGAAGTCGGGGATCTTGCAAAGGATAGATTTTCTTAACTGAGCAGTATTGCAATGAGTTGGGTTTTGTTCCTCAACCCAACCTACAAAGTTGATATGCAGTTGGCGCGAACCTTTTGGGGCGCAAGCCTTGCGCCCCTACTGAATTTAACTGGAAACGGTTAAAATTCAGCGCTCAAGGGTGTGCGGGGGAAAGGAATCACGTCTCGTATATTTCCCATTCCGGTCATAAACTGCACCAATCGCTCAAATCCTAAACCAAACCCTGCATGGGCAACGGTACCATAGCGCCGCAAGTCTAGATACCACCATAAATCCTCTGGATTCATCCCCTGATTCTGGATGCGCTGATGGAGAACATCGAGGCGTTCCTCCCGTTGGGAACCGCCGATAATTTCCCCAATCTTCGGCGCTAGTACATCCATGGCGGCAACGGTTTTGCCGTCATCATTCAAACGCATATAGAATGCCTTGATCCCTATGGGGTAATCGCTCACTATAACGGGTTTCTGAAATAGTTCCTCTGCCAAATAGCGTTCATGTTCCGACTGTAAGTCTGTCCCCCACTCAACCGGATACTCAAATTTTCGATCAGCTTTTTCTAATTGCGCGATCGCATCAGTGTATGTAATGCGCTCAAACTGGTTGTTGATAATATTGTCCGCCGTGGCTAGGACGGTATTATCAATCCGCTTATTGAAAAATTCCATGTCTTCGGGACAGTTATCGAGTACCGAGGAGAATACATACTTAAGAAACTCCTCCGCCAGATCCATATCGCCCTGTAAATCGCAGAACGCCATTTCCGGTTCCACCATCCAAAACTCGGCTAAATGGCGGGAGGTATTGGAATTTTCCGCCCGGAATGTGGGACCAAAGGTATACACATTGCCAAATGTCATCGCCATTACCTCGGCTTGCAGTTGCCCACTAACCGTCAGGTAGGCTTGGCGTCCAAAGAAGTCTTGACTAAAGTCCACCAATTGATCTTCGGTTTTGGGAATCTCGTTGAGGTTGAGATTGGTTACGGTAAACAGTTCTCCCGCCCCTTCACAATCGCTCGCGGTGATAATCGGGCTGTGAATCCACAAAAAGCCTCGTTCCTGAAAGAATTGGTGGATCGCATTAGCACAGGCGTTACGCACCCGTAGCACAGCACCGATTGTATTGGTACGCGATCGCAGATGTCCAATGGTTCGCAAAAATTCAAAGGAATGGCGTTTTTTCTGTAGCGGATAAGTGGCGGGATCGGCTTCCCCATAAACCTGCACCGAATTTGCCCTCAACTCAATTCGTTGTCCTTTTCCCGGAGACGGCACCAATACGCCAGCAACTTCCACGGACGCCCCAGTGTTGACCTGTTGGAGAATCGTTTGATAATCGGGTACGTCGGGATTCAGGATGACTTGCAAATTTGCCAAGCAGGAGCCATCATTCACCTCCATAAAGGCAAACTCTTTAAGTTCTCGTTTCGTGCGTACCCAGCCCTGGATGGTTACAGTTTCATCCGGCTGACCTGTGCGTAAAAGTTGTGCGATCGGTTTCTTTTGCATAATTTTGACAGTTTATCAGAATCAGTCCTACCCGGTTTGCCCTTATTTGGACAATTCATTTAGCTGGTTTTAGCGTCAGTTGAATAGGAATTCCGATTGGGGATCAATGTAAAACACAATAGGATCAATTGTTTTTTTGAATGGACGGGGGATTGGTCATGAGCCGGAGATAGATAGTTCCACTGCCTTGGTGTGGATCAATCCTTCAAGCTCGGCGACGAGAAATCCGGGTAGAAACAGGATGGGCAGATTGGGCGGTTCGTTAACTATTGTGAAGGGTTTTGTCGCCAATTGGCAAGGAGAAGAGGGTGAGGCGAGGACATTGAGTAGAGGGCGGGCGACCCGATACCATTGAGCCAAGGGCGACCCGATACCATTGAGCTGACTGAGATTGTTAATTGATGCAGGCGGGTCGCCCCTACAGGTTGTTAATTGATACAGGCGGATCGTCCCTAACGATTAACTGGCACAAGATTTGAGCAACCAGCCGATCGCAATCCCCAGCCCCCCGAAGCGAACGGCTTGCCAAAAGGGTTCTTTAAACGCACTCCAGGAAAAAAGGCGACTCTCTAGATTGAGTTCAATAGTTTCAAGCTGCTCCTTAATTTGCCGGAGTTCAGCTTTCAAAGCGGGTTGATTACGGATTTGACGTGGCGATTGTCTAATTTGCTCGCGACGGTGCTGAAGCTGGGCTTGTCGCTGCTGATCCCGTTGGACTTGTGCATAGCGCTCTTTGAGAGCTTCCAGCGATCGCTCGACCTCAGATAACGCTTGCTCAAATTCGTCAGCATCTAGATTTTGCTGATTGGGATCAGAATCAGCGCTCATAAGGGAACAGGTAACAATCGATAGGTGAAAAAATAGATAAAATCAAATACAAGACCCCAGGGATTTCAGCCGTGGGATTCACTTAATAAACTTATACCTAGACCGATGGAATTGACAAAAACTGATAGTCTCAAGGACGCCAGTACCCTGGAACTTGCCCAAGCCCTGGCAGAACGCTTAGGGATTACACCCCAAGATTGGCATCGATTAAAGTCAAATCGCCCAGCTAGAGCCAAGGAACAAGCAGCGGCGGCTTTAGTCTTTTTGCTCAAGGAACAGCCAGAGGAAGCTCTAGCTCGGTTACGTCAGGCGTCAGGATGGCTGGATCACTCGATCTCAGCCCCCCCTTGCCCAACCCATGGAAATCGCGATCGCTAGGGAATCAAGGGTAACCTTGATCGACTCTTCATGTGTTTACACACTCGCAGTTCAGTCCCTTGGGGATTCCAGTGAACTTGATCGAAAATTTGGTAGAGGAGGCATAACCCTCTACCATTTTCGGATTCATCATGGGGCAAACCGTCGTCAGAATTCCCTTGACGACAAGGCGGAGAAAAGCCGGGACCTTGATCTGAGATTATCCACCAATATTCGTCATTGATGACACAAAAGTGAACCATTACGGTCTTACTCGGGTCTAAATTATTGCCGTGCTTTGCCGCATTGACCAATGCCTCTTGGAGTCCAAGTCGGATCTCCGGTCGCCACTTGCGCGGAATTTGCTCGACAAGTAGGTCGAGAATTGGGCATAGGTAAAGGGTAGAAGCAAAGCTAATTGTTCCCCAGTTGCGTTCAACTGGGCGCAAAGATGATACAGCAATCACTTAAAAAACCCCTAACTTTTCGTTGGTGGACTGGATGCATGACACGGGCTATTGCCGTGTTTTTTGATCTCATTTTTCTCAAACCAGACTTTCCACACTCAGGTATGAGTTATAATAAAGGTTTGTCCAGATTTTGTATACTAGCACCCTAATCTTTAGAATGCGCTGATCGAATTTTGTAGAATCCTCAGGCTCAATCTTGAGTTTCTCTGAACGTCAGCAGCTTGGTGAGTTTCTTCTGGTTGTGGTGAATACTTTCAACTACTGCCCATTGATTGGTAGATTGTGGTATGATAAGTCAAATTTGCCTCTAGGGGGTAGTTTTTCTCTGAATTAGTTAAAGAATGGACTTTATCTACTATTGTATCGAAACTCTCCTTTAAACACCAGAGCTTTGGCAAGGTAGAATTTTGAGTTAACTTCCCCATCTTCCCCTGCTTCCCCATCTTCCCCTGCTTCCCCTGCTTCCCCTGCTCCCCCTGCTTCCCCTGCTCCCCCTGCTTCCCCTGCTTCCCCTGCTTTCCCTGCTCCTGATAACTGATAACTCCCTCATCCCTCCTGTTTTTCCAAGAAAGCCGCGCACTCAACATGGGGTGTTTGGCTAAAGAAGTCGGCTGGTTGAACGTGGGTTAATTGATAGCCACCTGGATGACAGAGGCGTTTAAGATCCCGTGCTAGGGTGGCTGACTTGCAGCTAATGTAGACAAGGCGTTGAGGCATAACTGACAACAGGGTTTCAATCACTTGGGGGTTGCAGCCTTGGCGTGGCGGGTCAAGTAATACGATATCTGGCGTGATCCCCAGTTGCGGCAGCAAGGTTTCCACAGTTCCTGTCTCAAAGGTGACATTGGTAATCCCATTAATCTGGGCATTGATTTGGGCTTGCTCCACGGCTGTCCCTTGCACTTCGATCCCCAATGCCTGATGTACCTGTTTAGCTAAGGGTAGGGTGAATGTACCAATGCCACAATAGGCATCGACGAGATATTCTGTTCCTTGGAGTGCCAGCTTTTGCCGAATGACATTGAACAAGGCTTCTGCGGCTTCGGTGTTGATTTGGAAAAAGGTATCGGGTCTTAATTGAAACTCTAAATCCGCGAATATCTCCCGCAGATACGATTGCCCTCGAACACAATGGGTTTGATCACCGAAAATGACATTGGTACGGTGGGGATTCACATTCACACAAACACCCACCAGGTTAGGATAGCGATCGAGCCAGGTTTGGGCTTGGGTGTCCAGATTGGTTAAATTGGCATCAGTTGTGACTAAGGTTAAAAGCATTTCCCCAGTTCGGCGTCCAATCCGCAGTGATAGGTGACGCAATCGCCCTTGATGACGTCGTTCGTTGTAGATTGACCAACCTTGTTGCTGAATATCCTGCTTGATTTGGGCTAACAGGGGATTTAAGCGATCATCTTGAACGGGGCATTGATTCAGGTTAATTAGCTGATGCGTCCCTTTCTGGTAATACCCAGCTTGAACTTGACCCGTTGCCGATCGCCGCATCGGATAGGTAGCTTTGTTCCGGTAAGCTAGGGGAGACTCAGCGCTTAAAATGGGGGCGATTTCGATGGAATTGAAGCCGCCGATACGAGTTAAGGCTTGCTCTATCAGATTTTCTTTGACTGATCGCTGATACTGGGGATCAACATGCTGCCACTGACAACCGCCACATTTATCTGCCACGATGCAGTGGGGGCGAATGCGATGGGGAGAGGGTTCGAGAAGTTGATCCAGTTTCGCGATCGCGTAATTGGGTTTGACGCGCACCAGCCTGACTCGGACATGATCCCCAGTCACTGTATTGGGGACAAACACGACGCGATTCCCCAACCGTCCGACACCATCACCACGATCATTCAGGTCTGCGATCGTCAGTTCCACCAGTTGACCTTGTTGCCACTGATCAGGGGAAACGGGGGGACGAGGGGGCGAGGAGACAGAGTGATCCATAAAAATACAATGTAGATGTGTGATCAAAGGTATTGCCAGATTGTTCCAAAAGAGGCGTATACAAAAAAGGCATATAAGGGATGGCTAAGAAGGGCGGGTTTTGTTGCTCAGTTATTGGTCGTAATTAGCATTTAGTCCCTAAACCCGCCCCTACACTTGACTTTTTGCTTCTTGCGACTGCTAACTTTGGTTACTGCACCTGGAGTACCTCCGCACCCCTACACCTGGAGCACTGCGTCTCAACCGAAAACTTTTCGCTCGACTGACTTTATTTGTGGGGTCTAGAGTCGCTAAACTACAAATGTTATCTAAGTTAACCCAATAAGATGAGCGTAGTTAGCCAAGTTATCCTCAAAGCCGACGACGAGCTGCGGTATCCCAGCTCCGGTGAACTGATGGGTATTAAAGCCTTTTTGCAGACGGGTGAGCAACGGATGCGTATCGCTTCCACCCTAGCAGAAAATGAAAAGAAGATTGTCCAAGAAGCCAGTAAGCAGCTATGGCAAAAGCGTCCTGACTTTATCTCACCAGGAGGCAATGCTTATGGGGAACGCCAGCGATCGCTATGCCTACGGGACTACGGCTGGTATTTGCGATTGATTACCTATGGTGTTCTGGCTGGAGGTAAGGAACCGATTGAAAAAATTGGTTTAATTGGGGTCAAGGAGATGTATAACTCTCTTGGTGTTCCCGTCGCCGGAATGGTTGAATCGATTCGTTGCCTCAAAAATGCCTCCTTGGAGTTGCTGAGTCAGGAAGATGCCATGGAAGCGGCTCCTTATTTTGATTACATCATTCAATCGATGTCCTGACTCGATACAACATTACTTGGTCATCAGGTCACCTTTGGATTGGTGATTCGGGATTCGGGATTCGGGATGGGGAAGCATTTTGCTCATAAGTATGGATTCCCAATTTTCCCAATCACCGCCTCATCTCACCAATCCTCAATGATTTATTGACAAATCCTTGATGATCAAGTATAAAAAACCGACAGTCTCTATGGGGAGAACCTGTCGGCTATTTGTGTGTTCCCTATTGATGACTCGGCTAGAGTTCAGTCATTAGCTAGTATGCAAAATTAATCCGCCTGAGGATTGCGATCTCGATCAGTGATTGGTTGTGAACTTGATCGTAGCCATTTGTGATGTTTGCTTGTGAGGCGAGATGTATTACACCAACTGAGGCTCTAGGCTATGTTGTTTGTCAAAAAACTGCCTTGGACTTCCTTATCGATCTTGTTCGCCACCCATTGCGTCTTTGGCTGGTTGATCGCGGCTTCTGAGTTAATCGCAGATGCGGATAGACCTTGGGTGTTGTGGCTGATGGGGGCAATATATATCGTATTTATTGATTTAGCCCTAACTGCCCCACTGACGCTGATTCAGAGCGTTTATAGCAGTTGGCTAAAGTCAGATACTCGCGCTTTTATTTCCGTGATTGTGGGCGCTTTTTTAGCAGTGTTGATTCTCTGCTGGATACATGTTTTTGTACGGATTCTGGTGCTGCTATCAGCCGGGGCGTTAGTGAGGTTAGATTTGCAAGTTGCCAACTTTGGTGAATGGAAAGCTTTCAGTGTTTTGGTCGTCTTTTCCCTGGTTGGTTATGGGTTAGGCATAATTGCACAACAGATCATGAGCAGTATTTTATGAAGGTCATTTGTCAGGGAATAGTTAACAGTTAACAGGTAAGGTAGAGTTTTGAGTTAACTTACTCATCTGCTCCATCTCCCTCATCTGCCCCCAGCTCCCCCAGCTTCCCCAGCTCCCCCAGCTCCCCCTGCTCCCCCTGCTCCCCCAGCTCCCCCAGCTCCCCCTGCTGCCCTCCAGACTTTAATCCCTTTGTGGGAGTTGAATTTTCACAGCACCTTCTGGGGTGGTAACTACTTTGCCGCCGAGTGCTTCAATCTGATTAATGGCACGTTGACGAGTGCGATCGTCCATGGCGTTTTGTAGCACCATTGACCAAGCACTGACTTGGGCTGATTTGCTTGAGGGATTACGGGCAAGAAACTGGGCGGTTTGGCGGGAAATTGAGGCAATATACTGACTTTCTTCATCTTCATAAGTACTTGCCCATTCTGCGGCTTTCTCAAAGGATTGGCGGGCGGCTTGGGCGTCACCGAGGAATAACAGTTCGTCAATTGCCTTATAGCGCCAGATGTAATAGGATTTGGGGGGGACTTTCGGGGAAAGCTGCTGGAGTCCTTTGTCCATTAGTTCTACCGACCGATCTGGCATACCTGCATAGAGAGACGTGCTACCGGAAAGGAAAAAGTAGGCGTCTAAGAAGCGGGGGTCACGGGCTAGAATCACTTCAAAGTAGTCTGGGCTAAGTTGATAGCCGGTGACATCGCGAGCTTCATCATCACCAAAATATTGCAGGAAATTGAGAAAAACCCAATCGGCTACTAGGTTATCAAATCCGAATGTTGGTACTTTCTGGAGGAGATTTAGGCGTACCTTTTCGGCTTCGATTTGGCGTTGCAGTTCTATGGGAGAAGGAGTTCCGCCTTTGCCTTGGAGTTGATTGAGTTGGGGAATTTGCAACCCCCCCACGGCGACGATACAGAGGAGGGCAATTAGGGAAAGGATGAGAGATTGACGTAAGGGTTGAGGAGATTGGGTCAGCATTTTGGGTAAATGTATTGATTATTCGTTAAAACGATTGGGGATAAGACTTGGTTGAGGTAATCGGTGGCAAATTGGTTGTAGGGAGATTGAGTCATTTTAGGTTGTGAGCGTCGATGGTGATGAGGTTTATTTTACTGAATGTAGGAGCGCCTCGTCTTGCATCCCCGCTTGCATCCCCGCTTGCATCAATGAATAACTCCAATCCATTCTATTGGGTCGGGTCGCCCTTTTACTTAATCAACAAAGCAATACCTTGACTTGATCTGACCCCTCCCTAACCCTCCCCTCGAAGGGGAGGGAACAAGATTGGTGCTTGCTGGGAATAAGGCTGCGATCGCACGATTCAATTGACCGGAATAGAACAGGCGATCGCACGGTTCGTCATTGACGCCGATCTAAGGACTGGCTATAGGGAATCGAGCGAGGAGTTGCTCACGGGATACCTGAGATAATTGCAAGAGGTATTGGCTTAACTGTTGGGGGGGTAATGCTAATAAAGAAGTGACCCGTGCGGTGAGTTGCTCATCCAATTCTCCAAATCGAATTT
>NZ_JAVJQN010000114.1:0-36172 GCF_040218245.1 Coleofasciculus sp. E1-EBD-02
CTAGCCGTAACTTTGAAGGTTGATCGTTCAGTTGTATTTCACTGGTTTCACGAAAATCGAGATCCCTCAGCCGAAACCGTGGTGCAGATTGCTGAGGCACTTCATAGCCTCAATCCTGATGCAGCAGCAGAATTTATCCGACTGTACGTGGGTGATTTCCTCAAGAGTGATCAGGAAGGTTGAAGGGAAGCGACTCCTGCACCTCCACACGCCTACCATCAGCGATTCGCTTTGGAGCTACGATAGAAACGTTAGATGTTGTTATGAAAAAGATTTAGCAATTACATTTCGGAAACAATACAGACTGAGGCTTCCTGATGCAATAATTGCTGCAACTACACAAGTTTTAAATGCAACATTGTTTACCAATGATGTAAGATTGGCTAATAGATTTATTGGGCGTCAGCCTGATTTGACAAGAATGAAGCCGTCAGCCAAATCGCCCTAAGCCAAGATATGCATACAGTGTAGCGATTTGTCAAAGGGGAACTTCAGGCTAACGGTGAGTCAGGGAACCAAGAATCCCCGTCCATGCAGCAGCATGGTCGGGGAGTGTCAATCCCGATAAAATATACTTAGTTCCTGTATAGAGTCTTAAAACTGTTTAATATCTCTCTAATCCTTCCCTGGCAATTTTAGCAAAGTTGATTCAACCCCTATGAGACGTCGAACTAACCCCGTAGCTTCTATCCTGAACGCCACCACCCTCGCCATCCTCGGCGGGATTTTTATCCTGGGAATTGGCGTCGGTATCGCTTTTAGTTCTACAGCGAGTCCTAATCTAGAAAATGTGGCATCCCGTGAAGCCATTGACCGCAGTGCGCCCAATCCAGAATTGTGTATCCAGTATGGTGCCAGCGCCATGGTCACAGATATGCGGGTTTTCGTTACTCTCAACCCCTTTAACGTTTACGTCACCCAGCCGAGTATGCGCCCTGGATGTGTTTTGCGCCGGAACAACTGGGCAATTTTAGAGAAACGGAACCTGGTTACTTCGGATCAAGTGAAATCCTGTAAAAATCGGATGAATACCTTTGGCTTCACCGGTCCATTGGAAGGTAATCCAGAAATTGAATGTATCTATCAGAATGAGGTAGAGGATAACTTATTCCTTACCAAACCAGGAGGAGGCAGTTCACCCTCTGAAACCGATAAGTTTTAACGCCAAATTGTAGGGGCGCACCGACGTGCGCCCTTAATCGTTGTTTATAAAGACTTCAAATGACCAATGATATCAAGTCCGGTGAATTGCCCATAATAACAATGCTTTAACCGCAAGGGTTTCGGGCTTTTTTATTAAGGGTGATGGGTCCGGACATCATATGACCAATGACAAATGACCAATGACCAATGACCAATGACCAATGACTAATCCCGATGCATTAAAGGTCGTAGCGCATTTAACCCAGCTACGATCGCACTTCCATTATGCACCCCTGTGGCAACTAGGGGATGAAGTCCCACCGTTGACGCCAATCCCAACGCCGCTACATTAGGCGTAACAGCCAAGGCTGTATTCTGCTGGACAATTGCCAGAGTTTGCTTGCCGATCGCGATCGCATCGAGTAAACTGGCTAAGTCATTCTCCATTAGCACCACATCCGCTGTTTCCCGTGCCACTGCTGAACCATCGCCAAAGGAAATCGACACATCAGCATAAGCTAGCGCCACGGAATCATTTAACCCATCCCCGGTAAACGCCACCGTTTTCCCCTCTTCTTTTAACCGACGTACCACATCAGCTTTGGTTTGAGGGAAGGCTTCGGCGTGAACCTGAGACAGGGGAATCTCTAACTCCTGCGCCACGGCGACAGCTTTAGTTTGGCTATCCCCGGTTAACAGATGAATCTCCATACCATACTCATGTTGCAACTGATGAATCACTCGGCGGCTTTCTCTTCGCAAGGGATCTTTATATTGAATCACCCCTTGGAATTCATCCTCACACGCCACATAAATTAAGGATGAATCAGCAGAAATCGGACAATCTTGCTGACACCCCCAGAGTTGACGACAACAGGGATGTTGATCATAAAAACAATCCACACTAATTCCAGCTTGCCGCAAAAAGCGATCGCTGCCTACTAATACTCTCTCACCGTCAATCTCCGCCCGCACACCTAATCCCACCTCATAATGCCACTCGCCACGAGGTAAGATATCAATACCCTGTTCCTCCACGTAACGCATTACCGCTTCCGCCACTGGATGAGTCAACCGTTGTTCTGCTGCGGCTGCAAGTTCTAAGATACGTTGTGCCGACAAGCGATTGGTTACGGTTTCCACCGCCACAACTTGAATATTCCCCTGAGTTAACGTTCCTGTCTTATCGAAAACAATCGTATCCACCTGGGCAAGTTGTTCCAAAGCTCGTCCTGAACGGACTAAAATACCATGGCGCGTAGCATGGGTGAGGGCGGCGAGAAAGGTGGTGGGAATCGAGACGCGCATCCCGGTAACAAAGTCCAGGGTGAGGATAGACGCAGCCCTAGCCGGATTCCGAGTAATTGCCCAAACCCCACTAGCTAAGAGAAACGCGGGCATAATTGACCGTTCTGCTAGTTGCGCCGCATAATTTTCCATACGGGTATCATGGACGGGCGCTTGCTGGGCTAACTGAATACTCGCACCCGCGCAGGTATCTGCACCAACCCGTTCCACTTTGATATATAATTCCCCCGATCGCACTAATGTGGATGCATAGACGGTTTGTCCCGCTTCTCGTACCACAGGCATGGATTCCCCGGTGAGTTTCTGTTGATCAATCGTGGCATTTCCCCGCAATACCAAGCCATCGACGGGGATTTGTTCACCTGGATAAACGATTACAGTATCCCCAGGTTTTACCTCAGTCAATGGAACCTGCTGTTTTTCCCCATTACACTCCACCCAAGCATATTGTCCGATAGAATCGAGTAAATCCGTGGCTTGAGCCTGAGACGAACGGGCGGTGCGATCGCGGATAATATCTCCTAATTCGTGCAGTGTCATCATCAGGGCGGGTGTCAGCCAGTTTCCCTGAATTGAGGATAAAGTAATCGCCACTAAATCTAAGCTATCAATCGTCAGGCGACGTTCCCCCAGCAAACTGGTGATGGCACGTTTCGCCACAGGTAATCCCGCAACCGCGACAGAACCCGCCACCAGCGATTGAGGAATGGGCAGGCGCAACGGACCGGCTAACAGGGCGAGGAGAGTAGCCAGGGCGGGACGTTTCAATTCAGACCAATCACTGTCCTCCGTCGTATCCTCTGGACTCCCATCAACCGGGGAAATCTGATCCTGTTCCTGGTCTAGAGTACCACTCTTAAGTTCGCCTAACCCGTTATCCTGACCTTCTTGAATCAACCTCAGCAACACCCTACGCATCTGAACATCAGATAGCCTCTGAGTGTTATAGCCAATTACAATAGAGGCGGCGGCGCGACGCACACGCACCTGAGTTACTCCATCTTGGGACGCCATCAACGCTTCTAAACAATGGGCATAATCCGCATCATCCACCAACCGAGGCACGCGAAATCGCACCCGTCCGGGAATCGAATGCACTACGCTACAAGGGATTCTCCCCGACACAGTCTTCTTCCCTGACGGCTTTGCCCCATTCAAATCATTGGAGTTATCATAACTTGTGTAATTGGCGTAGCTTGCGATCGCGTCCCATCGGGTGTCCAGATTTACCATACTCATGCCTCAGAACTTTTGATTGGTCGTTAGGCATTTCTACTATAAAACGTTAAGGATGGTTAATTCATTGTCTGCAATTTTTATTCACAAATTATTAAGATATTAGTCGGTAATTCAACAATTTCTATGAAAGTTTAGATGCTTTTCGTTGATTTTATAGTAAAATAATAGGCTATCTATAATATAAGTTATTGCTAATTATTTCTAGTTGTTGCTTATTGGCTGTAAGGGCAGGTTTGACAACAAGCCGGATCTGTGAACGAAGAATCTCCGTCCTTGTAGGGCGGAGAGTATCAAACATCAGGTTTCCTGAAACCGAGGATTCCCGCGAACACGCTGAAGGAAAAGAAATTATAGCGGTACTAAGACAGGTTAGGATATTCTTTACTGTTCCCTGTTCCCTGTTCCCTGTTCCCTCTTGGACTAACTGATGTCCTTTCCGTACCTCGTAGTGCTATAAGTCGTTAACCCCAACGGTTAACTTGCTTCACAACCTGTATTCGAGGTAGAACCATCTGGCATCGTCACCCCACATAAATTCGATTTTCTCAACTCAGCATCACTTAAATCAGCGCCATTGAGATTAGCGCCACTCATGTTAATATCCACAAGACGAGCAGAGTTCAAATTCGCCTCACTCAAATTTGTATTCACCAAGAAAGCCTTAAGCAGATTGGCATTACTGAGGTTAGCCCCCGTTAGATTAGCATTCTCCAAGTTAGCCTTTTCTAAGTCAGTATTGCTCAGGTTGGCGTTGATGAGCTTGGCATTGACTAAAAAAGCATGGCTCAGATTTGCCCCAGTTAGATTGACATTAAGTAGATTAGCATCGACTAAAAAAGCATGAACCAAACTTGCCCCAGTTAGATTTGCATTGACTAAATTTGCACCAATTAAATTGGTGTGATGGGTATAGACCATGTTAGCTTCTTTGTAGATATCACTACTCAGATTTGCTTCCGTGAGATTGGCTCCTTCCAGATTAGCTGCCATTAACCAAGCACCTCTCAAAGACGCATTACTGAGATCTGCATTTTTAAAGTTAGCAGAGGAGAGAAGCGTTCGACTGGTTCTCCGCGCATCCAAATTGGCTTTTCTGAGATTAGCATTTTCTAGAGTTGCCCGTTCGAGATTACTCCCTTTTAAATTAGCCTCACTCAAATCAGCATCGTTCAAATTAACTCTTGCCATATTAACATCGACCAAACGAGCAGAATGCAAATTAGCACCCTGAAGATTCGCATTCACCAAGTAAGCTTTGGTTAAATCTGCATTGCTGAAGTTCGCACCAGCAAGATTTGATCCGGCTAAATTAGCACCCCGAAGTTCTGCACCACTGAGATTCGCACCACTCAAGTCACATTCAATACATTCTTGGGTTTCTAAGAATTCCTTGAGGTGTTCAGGGTTTTCTGCTTGAGCTGGAAGGTTTAAGCAGAGGGGAGTCAGCCAGACAGCAATGGTCAACAGGTTGAGTTTCATCGCAGGATAGATGTATTTAGTCCACCCATCCGTACTTCTCAACTCATTGAGCTTATGCAGTTTGGTTGTCTAATTTTATTATTCCTAGTGTTCCTTACCGAGAAACCCCACACCCCACACCCCATAACCCATACCCTGCCTACCTTTGACTTAGTTTGTCACCCCTTCAGGATAAAGGGGGTAACAATTAACCCCTCCCTAACCCTCCCCTTGCCAAGGGGAGGGAACTCGAATGACTTAAACGCCCACTCGTGTTAGGTTAACCGTTGCCAAGGCTTCCACCAAACTGCGGACAGCCGCAACCATCGCTACTTCATTGTCTAACTGATTCACAGCTGAACCCACGCCAACGCCAGCCGCGCCTGCGGCAATTGCCATGGGTACGGTAACACTGGATAAGCCAGAAGCACAGAGTACAGGTACAGATACGGCGCGAGAAATTTCCGATGCAGCGGCTAACGTGGGGGCGGCTTTTTCAATCAAGCCCAATGTTCCCGCCGAACGAGGTTGACTGCTGGTACCGCCTTCGGTTTGGATAATATCTGCCCCGGCTTGCACCAGTTTTTCTGCCAGTTCCACTTGCTGATCTAATGTCAGGATGTGAGGAACAGTAACGGATAGAGTAATATCAGGCAAGCGCGATCGCGTCTGTTGGGTCAAGGCTAAAACCTCTGCTGCCTCAAACCGCCGCCCTTGAGCGTAGAAGCTATCGAAATTCCCGATTTCTATCAAATCTGCCCCGGCTTCTACCGCACTGACAAATCGATGGGGTTCCACAGCGGAAACACAAATCGGTAGATTTGTCAACCCTTTTACAAGACGAATCAAATCTGGATCAGCGGCGATATCGACAAACGTCGCACCACCCCGATCCGCCGCCTTAACGGTAGCACTCACCCGTTGGGAGTCAAAGTTATTCAAGCCACTAATAACCTTGAGGACTTGGCGGTGTTCAAAAGCTTTTTGTAGTTTTGGATGCATAGTCATCGTTGCACGTCTGCTCTATATACTAACGATCTATCGTTTATTTTTGTCGAACTTAATCGCTCAGGTCACCTACATTTATTCACGAATAGGAAATATCTATTGTGCCACTTATCGGGGCGTCGTGTAAATTTGAAGAAAGATAAGATCTTTGCCTAAACTAAGAACAAGCTGGAGAGCTTGTACCATCGGATTCTGGAAAAATGAATTTTGCGCCGGGAAACCTGTCTTCCTTCCACTCGGAAATTTTACAGCAAACCCAACTTGGTCAGCTTTGCGGTCAAAATGAACTCTTTTGCGATCGCTATGAGATCTTGCGAATGTTGGGGCGCGGTGGGTTTGGTGTCACCTTTCTCGCCAAAGATGCTGAGTTACCGGGTCAACCGCTTTGTGTGATTAAGCAACTTTGCCCCAAAGTTGATGACCCGAAAGCCTTGGAGAATGCTCGCCAGCGTTTTGAACGAGAGGCAAAAATTCTCGGCAAACTGGGTAGTCACTCTCAGATCCCCATGTTACTCGATTACTTCGAGACTGAGGGGGAATTTTTTCTAGTTCAGGAATATGTCCGTGGTTCAACCTTAGCACGGCTAGTCAGGCGGAGTGGATGTTTATCTGAGGTAGCCGTCAGACAGTTTTTGGCGGAAATGCTACCCCTACTCGACTACATTCACCGAAATAACGTGATTCACCGAGATATCAAGCCGCAAAACATTATCCGCTGTGAAGACGATGGTCGGCTGGTGTTGATTGACTTTGGCGCGGTTAAGGAAAAGTTGGTGCAAGCCCTCGACAGTAGCATGAAACTCGCCTCAACTCATTTTATCGGCACTGTCGGATTTGCCCCACCCGAACAGTTTTCGCTGCGCCCGGTATTTGCCAGTGATATCTACGCCCTAGGGATGACCTGTCTGTACCTGCTAACCGGAAAAGCGCCTCTAAACTTTGAGAGCGATCGCCAAACGGGTGCCTTATACTGGGAACGCTTGGTGCACATCAGTCAGCCTTTGACTCAAGTGCTGCGGAAAATGACAAATGTATCACTGACGAATCGTTATCATTCAGTTCGGCACATTCTGCAAGACCTGAATTTTAAATCACCCTACGATGATCTGGCGCAGTATTTAGTCAAACAACCCCACCCGAAAACTAGCACCTCAGCCAATCAAGATGAAAGTAACCGCAAGGGTTATCGCACTCCCGCCGCAAAAGAGGCGATTGCCATTCGGGACTGGAAACAACGGCGAGAAAAAAAGCGGTGGCGTCCGAGTCAACCGCCATTGGGGAATTCTAAGTGAACAGAATAGTCAACCCACCGAGAGGTAGGGGTGTGGTTCCCAAACCCCTAGTGCAAGAAGGCAGAAATAACTGAACAGCTAATATCTCCCCCAGCTTCCCCAGCTTCCCCAGCTCCCCCAGCTCCTCCACACCTACAAAGCTGCTCACATATTTCCACCGCGCTGCACTAGATTTAGGAACCAAACCCCTACCGCCACAACCCGTGATATACCGTAGGGTGGGTTGAGCGAAGTCGAAACCCACCAGCCTTAACCAGCGTGCCATTAAGCTTAACAATTTAAATGCATGTCCTTTACCTATAACCGCACCGTCCGCTTTCAAGATACCGATGCTGCTGGTGTCGTTTACTTTGCCAATGTTTTGGTAATGTGTCACGAAGCCTATGAAGACTCTCTAGCCAAGGTAGGTATTAATCTCAAGACATTTTTTAGCCACGCTGCTGTGGCTGTGCCAATTATCCACAGTAGTGTAGACTTTTTCCAGCCCATGTTTTGTGGAGACAAGCTGCTGATTGATGGGATACCTCAACGGCTAAGTGATAGCAAGTTTGAAATTAAGTATCAGGTTATCGATGCTGCTTCACCGCAACGACACCTAGCAGATGCCTTAACTCGCCATGTTTGTATTGATACGAGCACTCGCACTAAAATTATCTTGCCAGATGGGATGATTAATTGGTTATATAGCACTACGAAGAAACGTTAGGACATCAGTTAATCTCCACAGGGAACAGGGAACAGGGAACAGGAAACAGGGAACAGGGAACAGGGAACAGTAGAGAATGTCTTAACCTGAATGTCACTGACTTAAGGCGAATGCCACTGACTTAAGGTTGGTGGGTTGAGCGAAGTCGAAACCCACCCTACGGTACATCAAGGGTTTCGGTGATTTCCTAATGCTTATTTCAGTGCCATTCGACTTAAGGCTGGTGGGCAATGCCCACCCCACACCCCACACCCCACACCCTACACCCCACACCCCACACCCTACACCCCACATCCCACACCCTACACCCCACACCCCACACCCCACACCCCACACCCCACACCCCACACCCCACACCCCACACCCTACACCCCACACCCCACACCCTACACCCCACACCCTGCCCCAGTCTGTATTGCACCCAATCGAGAAGTGCCATTGTAGCCGTGCCAATTGGCAAACTGTACATATCCAGATGTTACCAAAGCTACAGATTGGGCGAGATGGATTGGTTATTTAATAGTCAATCAAAAGAGTTACCTATTATCCTCTCTAAACCAAACTATATTTTTCTACTGTTGAAGTATTGACAGCAGGAGATTTAGTTATGGAATCTGTTCTTATTGTGATGCTTTTGGGTATTATATTCATGCTGGAAGTTTTAACCAGAAATGATCATATTTAACTTGAGCTTGACTGGCAAGTAAACGGTTATGGCGTTGTCAGCCCTATTTAGCCATCGCCTAACTGCCGTACCTGAGTCGCCCAAGCGATCGGTAAACTACCCATAATCTTCATCAAATCTTCATTTTATGAAGATTGTTCGGTGAATCTACGCGAAATGGCTGATAGAAAAGCCGCAAATTTTTCAGTAAGTTTACTGAAGCTATTTAAGAGGGTTTTTAGTTTATGATTTTACTTGACCGGAAGTTTTATCCCGGTGATTTTCCATCACCAAGTCATAGCTGAGTTTACCACTGGAGTCTTGCCAGTGATTGAGTAAGGGTATTTCAGGGCAATGTTTAACATAAGATTTACGTGTAATTTAACCGCCACGGCATTAGTCTTGGCACTCCTGAGTTATAGCTTAACCTCTGTGCAGGAGAGTTCAGCGCGATCCGTCAAACAAGAGCGATTTGCTCAAATTGAGAGTGGAATTAAATTAGTTGGTGTGTTTCGGGCGCAAAAATGGCGTTATCAAAAGTAGCCGGGAAATAAATTTCCGGCTCAAAGCTTAAGTAAGCTAAAGCTTACTACGTTAAAGAATTTGAACCAGTTTTAACGGGTTTTAGCTTTTAGCCCGTAGACGCGGAGCGGCTTCTCTTAGAGTACTTGAGTTCAGGGCGACTTGAGTTCAGGGCGACTCCTATAATGTTGCTATTCTAAATTTAACCTATAGCCGGGAAATAAATTTCTGGCTCAAAGCTTAAGTAAGCTAAAGCTTACTCCATTAAAAGATTTGAACCCGTTTTAACGGGTTTTAGCTTTCAGCCCGTAGACGCGGAGCGGCTTCTCTTAGAGTACTTTAGTTCAGGGCGACTTGCTCCTATAACGTTGCTATTGAGCTAAATTTAACCTATAGCCGGGAAATAAATTTCCGGCTCAAAGCTTAAGTAAGCTAAAGCTTACTCCATTAAAAAATTTGAACCCGTTTTAACAGGTTTTAGCTTTTAGCCCGTAGACGCGTAGCGGCTTCTCTTAGAGTACTTGAGTTCAGGGCGACTTGAGTTCAGAGCGACTTGCTCCTATAACGTTGCTATTCAGCTAAATTTAACCTATAGCCGGGAAATAAATTTCCGGCTCAAAGCTTAAGTAAGCTAAAGCTTACTCCATTAAAGAATTTGAACCCGTTTTAACGGGTTTTAGCTTTCAGCCCGAACTTTAGTTCAGGGCTTTAATTCAGGGCTAACCGCACCCGCTCCAATTCTTGCTCCAAATTCGCTAAAACATTTTGCAATAACTGTAACTGATGATGCTCAATTGTCAATTTTAATGGTTCATTCGTCAAATTAACATTAATCACCGTTTCCGCCAATTTCTCATAGGCTTCCAAAGCAGAAACCGCCTCGCGGCTAAAACAAGTTAGATACTCTGTCGCCGCATCCGTGTAAGCTTGATTCACTTGTTCTACATAAGCCGTCGAAGATTTTGGCGGTGCAGAATCGCCGGGAGTTTTATTCAACAAATACGTCGCCCCACCCGCCACCGCCGCACCAACGGGTCCACCAAATACCCAACCCAATCCTGTCGCGATCGCAACTGGAGTAACGCCCTTGGTTCCTTTCGCTTGGGGTGGAGGTTCAGGAAGCTTAACTTCTGGGGGTTTGGGAAAGGGAATTATCAAATCAGTCGGGGGTTGGCGATCAAAAAATTCACTGGCTTGATGCACCCATTTAACAATTCCCTGTTGATGGTTCTGAATCGCCTCTTTAAAACCGCCTTGTTCCCACAGATTAAATGTACCCTGCTGAAGCGCTGAAACCAGTTCTGATTGATAGCGCTCTAAAAGTTTCGGTAAATACAGCCATCCTTGGAAATCCGATACACTGGCGGCGAATCCTTTTTGGATCAGGTTTTGGGCTTTTTGTTTAATCTCTAATTTGGTTTGATGCTTTTGTTGAGCCACCGCAATTTCAGCAGAAACGGCTTGCACTTTCACGATTGCAGCCTGTTGGATTTGAGACGCGATCGCTTGCACACGGGGAAAGCGGAAGGCGAGGCTCTCATGGCGCGTGGCGACAATGCTTTGCAGCGCCGATTCCAGCATATCTAAGCCCGTAGTTTGGGCGGCGGCGGTATCGCCTTTGAGTCGATAGCGTAAGGCGGGGAGAGCATCCACTCGATAGATATTACTGATATTATTGGGCAGTTGCGATCGGAAACTTTCTGCTACAAACAACAAGCGGTTATAGACTTGTTTCTGCTCGTCGGGTTCCAATAAATTCAGGAAATTCACCACAAAAACAACTGTAGTAATTCCCCGATCCAACAACCAATCTCTCAGGTGTTCTCGCTCCCCTAACGTCATCAATTTACGCCCATCCAGCACCTGAACAATTAAATCCGCCGTAAGCAGTTGATCGCGAACTAAGGCTTCCTGGGCTTCGCGGTCATCCGTTCCCGGTAAATCCAGCAATTCTACCCCCGTTTTCAGGAACGGATGGGGACAAAAGACCTCAACATTGGTCACATCCTCCCGCATCCGCCGTTGGTCATCTAAAATAGCAAATTGTTTCAGGACATCTGTACCGTTTTCACTAATTTGTTGACCATTGGAGAGCGTAATGCGCGTGTGTAAATCGTTTCCGTAACAGATATGAATCGCCGCGCCTGTGGTGGGGATTAAGTCGATAGGTAGGGTACGTTTCCCTAGTAAAGCATTGAGTAAGGTCGATTTCCCGTAATTAAACGGACCAAAAACAGCAATACGGAAAATCGGATTCTCCAGATAATCGCACAGTGCGATCGCGTCTTGGCGGAGTTGGGCGTTCTGTTCCCCATCCAGCAGACCAATTGCCGATCGCAGCGTGTTCGCAAGTTCGCGGAAAACATCCTGTTCCATTGGTTATTAGTCATTTGTCATTGGTCATTTGTCAGAGTTTGAGGAATCTTTCTCTAACTTAGTATAGTTGGCTTTATTTCCATCAACCGTAACTAAGGGTACACCATTTTTCCAATAGAAGGTGGTTCAATCCTTTAATATGAAAGACAGCAACTATTACAGATTTCACCATGATCAAAGCTTATGCCGCTCATGAACCCGGAGGACAACTCCAACCCTTCGAGTATGATCCCGGTACTCTCGGCGATGAAGAAGTCGAGATTAATGTCGAGTATTGCGGGATTTGTCACAGTGACCTGAGTATGCTGGACAACGAGTGGGGAATGACTGAATATCCCTTTGTTCCAGGTCATGAAGTTGTGGGTACAATTGCTGCATTGGGTGATAAAGTCACAACGCTAAACCTAGGACAACGGGTTGGATTAGGGTGGTTTTCGAGTTCCTGCATGACGTGCGAATGGTGTATGTCAGGGAATCACAACCTTTGCTCGAACGCAGAAGGAACTATTATCAGTCGTCATGGTGGATTCGCGGATAAGGTTCGTGCTGATCACAGTTGGGTGTTTCCCCTACCCGAGGCAGTTAATCCCGCTACCGCAGGTCCTCTGTTCTGCGGCGGGATTACCGTATTTAACCCTATTGTTCAGTTTGACATTAAACCGAGCGATCGCGTTGGCGTGATTGGTATTGGTGGATTAGGTCATATCGCCTTGCGTTTCCTCCAGGCTTGGGGGTGTGAAATTACAGCATTTTCCAGTAGTCCCGATAAAGAAGCAGAAGCACGGGAATTGGGCGCCACTCATTTTATCAATTCGGGCGATGTCAACGCCTTAGAATCCGTGCAGAATTCCTTTGATTTTATTCTCTGCACGGCGAATGCTGACCTCGATTGGAACGCCTACATTGCCGCATTACGTCCCAAAGGTCGGTTACACTTCGTTGGAGTCATCCCCAATCCCCTATCCACCCCAATTTTCCCCTTAATTGTCGGTCAAAAGTCAATTTCAGCTAGTCCCCTGGGGAGTCCAGTCACCATTACGCGGATGCTCGATTTTGCCGCACGACAGGGTGTTGAACCGATTACCGAAACCTTCAGCTTTGAGCAGGTGAATGAGGCGATGGAAAAGCTTCGTAATGGTAAACCGCGCTATCGCTTGGTTTTAAAGCACTAGAATAAAAAAATCGCGATTGTGAGGGACGTGCTTTGATCAGTGTTTCACCTAAAGACTCGAAATCGGCGGAAGTCGGGGCGGGTTTAGTCACATCTAGGTATAACCGAAAGGATAGTCGTGAAACCCGCCCCTACAAAATCACACGCCATGTCCGACAAGCGTTGCCAAGGATTTATGCCATGAAAACTCAGGCGATCGCTCCGGAATATCGTTTATCGTAGGGGCGACCCGCTTGCACAAATCAACAACAGTGTCCACTCAATTTGATCGGGTCGCCCTTTACTCTTACGCAGCGACACCATTTATGGGGACAAAGGTGCGTTACGCTACGCTAACACACCCTACGAATAGAGGCTTTACGTAAGTCCTATCCTAATAATTATTGGATTACTTTGACCAACTAGGCGCATGATGTTTGTATCAAACCTATCAATCGAAAAATGGGTTGGCAAGAATTATTTCTTCAGGATCATCAAATTCTAATCCAACCCCATAAGGCGAACGAATGCGGAAAGGTGTATCAAGAAACCCTGCAAGTTCCAATAGTGGCGAAACCACCAGCAGATTAATCGTACCTTCTAATAACAAACCATCGCCGCGATGATAATCATAGCGTTGCTTAATCCGAGCAATACCCGCCTGTTCTCGTTCGTCGAGTTCGGGTAAATTATCAACCCACTCACTGAAAAAGCGCTCATCATCCGCCTGTCGCAAATTACAGCGCCCCCGCAGATCGTTTAAGCTTTTTATAGTGTCTGTAATCCCTACACCCGTAACCATCTGTTGCTATCTATTTGTTAACCTTAGTGTAGCAAACTGTTCAGGATACCCTATCTCCTCCAAGCCAGTGATACCGAATCGAGTTGACTCCATTGATAACCAAACCTGCCCATTTCCTACCACCCGCGATCGCACCATGATAGTGTAGGGGCGGGTTTAGGGATTAAATCAGTGGACACACCCCATATAAAACAACAAAACCCGCCCATTCTCCACCACCCGCGATCGCTATTTTCTTTGTTTATGGTTCGGATTAACCTTCTAGATACTCGCACGACTAGCTTCGGCGATTTAATTAGCAGCGGAAAAATCTATCGAGTCCCGCCGTTTCAACGGGATTATTCCTGGACAGAGGAGAATTGGGAAGACCTTTGGCAGGATATTTTAATACTGCATAATAATGTTAGTATCAGTCATTATATGGGAGCCATTGTCCTGCAACGTTCTGGGACGACTGATCAATCGTTTACCATTATTGACGGTCAGCAACGCCTAGCCACACTTAGTATTATTGCCGTTGCTGTTATTGAAATGCTCCAAAAGCTGGTTGGGAAAGGCATTGACCCTCAAGCTAACCAAGAACGACAAGAAATTCTAAAGCGTACTTATCTCGGCGATCGCGACCCTCGTTCTCTACGATATTCAAGTAAACTGATTTTGAATGAAAATAATAATGATTTTTATCAAAGTAATTTAGTTAACCTGAGAAAACCCCTAAATATTCGTTCTCTCTCGAAATCCAATCAACTCCTATGGCAAGCTTTTGAATACTTCTTCACTCAATTAGAAAAACTGCCAGAGGTGACTCAAGATGGCGAAAAATTGGCAATGTTTATTACCGATACCGTGGCTCAAGGACTGCTGTTAATTCAAATCAGCGTTGAAGATGAACTGAATGCTTATACGGTTTTTGAGACATTAAATGCTAGAGGAATAGAGTTAACCTCCACTGACTTGTTGAAAAATTACCTCTTCTCACTCTTTCGAGGACCTGATGACTTACAAGAAGCACAGCGCCAATGGCGACGCATTATCAATACAGTTCAGATGGAGAAGTTCCCAGAATTTCTGCGTTACTATTTGAGTTTAAAACATACTCGAGTGCGGCGTGAACGTTTATTCAAGCTGGTTCGATCATCGGTTAATGATGCAACCAAAGCGTTTGATTTATTGGATCAGCTTGAGAACTTTAGTGGTTTATATGTCGCCCTCAGCAATCCCAATGATGAATTCTGGCGTGATACTCCGGAGAACCAACCTTACATCCGTGAGTTGAATTTATTTCGAGTCAAACAGACTTATCCCACTCTATTTGCTGCCTATCAGCGGTTTTCTCCAGAAAATTTTACGCGCTTACTTAAGCTTATCGTTGTCATCTCGTTCCGCTATAGTATTGTTAGCCGTTTAAATCCGAATGAATTAGAATCCCTTTACAATGCTATTGCCACTAATATTGCTGAGGGAACTATCACAACGCCGCGACAAGTTTTTGATACCCTCCGTCCGGTATATGTCACCGACGAAAAATTTAAACAAGATTTTTCTCTACTCTCAATCTCGACAAAAGGGCAAAAGCGTAGACTGGTTCGTTATATCCTCAGTCAGTTAGAGGTAGATGCGTCAGGTATACAGGTAGAAGAAAATAGTTTTTCTATCGAACATATTCTCCCGGAAGTGCCCACCGATGAATGGCGGCAATATTTCACGGAGCGGCAAATAGAGGAAATGGTTTATCGTCTGGGAAATCTGACCCTCTTAGAACCCTCGTTTAATCGGGATATTGGGCAGAAAAACTATCAGAGTAAGCAAGAAAAATATCAGCAGAGTGTCTATCAGCTCACTCAACGAATTACGGCTGAAGAATGGAACCCGGATACAATTGCTGCACGCCAGAGGCATTTGGCTCAACGTGCTGTTCACATTTGGCAATCGGATTTTTTATAGCTCAGACTCTGCTAAGATTTTAAACATGAGGGCAAAATTTTTACAATAAATTGATGTTTTTCGGTTAAATTAACCATCTGTTTAACGCCATTGATAACCACCGCGATCGCACCATGATAGTGTAGGGGCTTCCTTTAGGGATTAAATCAGTAGACACACCCCAAATAAAACAACAAAACCCGCCCATTCTCCACCACCCGCGATCGCTATTTTTTCTGCGATCGCACCATGATAATGTAGGGGCGGGTTTAGGGATTAAATCAGTGGACACACCCCATATAAAACAACGAAACCCGCCCTATTCTTAACCGTAAGGGGTGGATTTTGAATTGAGGTTATCGGTTAGGTTCAATACCGTTGAAGGGCGGGTTTTGTATGAAATGTATGGATTTACCCGTTCATTGAGTTCCTAAACCCGCCCCTACATTGGAATTTTCCTGTAAACTAATTTCCTTCTGGCAATATCTAGGGTTGTATGACATTATTGAACCCTTTTCTTACCCGATTGTAGAGACGTTGCATGTAATGTCTCTACACAGTATCTTGCAATCGCGCCACCAATTCAGCACGCGCCGAGACATTCAACTTACGGAACATCCGTTTCAGCGCCTGTTTTACTGAATTTTGGGTAATCCAAAGTTCTGCACCAATTTCTGCATTTGTCAACCCCTTAGCAACTAAATCAGCAATTTCCCGTTCCCGTGGAGTGAGGCGATTAGCGACGAGAGACTGGGATTTTTTGGCTTGCGATCGCAAGGTAGCCAGACGTGATGATAAATGCAAGCATAATCCGGTTAAGTCAGCCAAATCTTTATAATCAAACGCAGGCGCATCAGAAGCACGGGCAAAATATACCCCACCCATTAAACGCCCCCCACTGACAATCGGACCCATCATCACATGTTCGTGATCGTAGCGAGCATAACAATTCTGGTACAGTTCAGATTGTTTCCAAACCTCTGGAGAGAATACCAGTTGTTCATGGGCGGGAGCATGGTGTTCGATGACGTAGCGTAACACCGGATCGACCTTTCGCGCCAGCTTATTGTAATCGGCGACAAACCCCTCCGTATCCGCTCCCCCTTGCATCTGCACCTCAGCCGCGTGAGAATCTTCGTTGAGCAGACACAGCCCCCAATACTGCGCCTGAAAATGCTCCCCTAATTCGTCCATGATTTGCAGGCGAAGTTCCTGCTCATCACGAGCATCTGCGATCGCTTGGAAGAAACTGTGGAGAGAACGGTTCATCGTACTTGGCACGGTCATAATCTATCATTTTGAACGAATTGTTAAATAAGTCAGCATGGTTTAACCTGAACGCTTAGGAGAGTTCATTTTTTTATCTGGGTGAACAGTAATTACAGTATAGCGACATTATCTTGACGCTAAAAATTTTATTTTGATATAATTTGTCATTTTTATATGCTACTCTGAAGAGGTACTACCACAGTAGAGTAGCTAGGAGCGAGAAATCTACTCTTGATGATCTGACGGGCTTTGAGCAATAAAAGCCTTAGCCAATCACGACACCTCCAAGACAATTAATGGTCCCTCGGTTGAGTCGTACCGATAAACCGTTTTTCGTGCTGGATACGACTGACACAGCCAATTCATTGACCCAAAGGAGGAGTATTAATGAACATTCAAGCACTCGATATTAAAGTTGGCGATCGCATCATTGCCTACTGCAAGAATAAGAGGCAACCCTGTACGGTGCAACGGTTACTCGATTCGACCCCTAATACGATCACACTAAAAGTATCTACCTGTAGCCGTATCCATTATCGGGAATCAGCCTCTTGTGTGATTCAGTTTCACCGAGAGGCTGTGGTTGAAATGGCTAGCTTAAATAGAAGTTTCTCCAAGACGGTTTAAGGGACAGTTTAACAGGAAGCTTTCCAGGAAAGGATTTCAAGTATGTAGATAAAATTCTAAATTGTCGAAATACTTGGCAATTACCAAAAACTATCCTGATGAGTAAAAAAAATAAAAGAAAATAATTAAAATGACAATCAGAAAAGAAACGGCTTTAATTTACTGCGAAAATCAATTTAGTTTAGCCGACGGAAAAACTGCCGCTGGGTTGGTTCGACACTCTGAACGGTATACAATTGTTGGGGTGATTGATAGTTCACGAGCGGGTAAAGACGCCGGGGAAGAATTAGGGCAAGAAAAGAATGGTATACCCATTTTTGCTAATTTAAATGAAGCATTAATTAACCTTTCAGAGGTTCCCAACTGTTACATTTATGGCAAAGCTCCTTTAGATGCCTTTATATCCCAGGCAGAACGGCTTCTTATCTTAGAAGCCATGGAAAAAGGAATGGATATCATTAACGGTCTTCATCAGTTTTTCTCTGAAGATCAAGAGTTTACCCAGATGGCTGCCCAACATAATATCCAAATTAAAGATATCAGAAAACCTCCACAATTACAAGATTTGCACGTCTTTACGGGTCAACTCTCTAAAATTAATGTTCCTGTAATCGCCATATTAGGTACAGATTGTGCTTGCGGCAAAATGACAACCGCAATAGAACTCAACAAGTCCCTCAACACTCTCGGCATAAAGTCAGTATTGGTAGCGACGGGTCAAACTGCTTTGATGCAGGGAGCAATGTATGGCATATCGATTGATGCTCTGATTTCCCAATTTGTGATTGGTGAAATAGAAAACTCTATTATTCAAGCCTTTGACAACGAACGTCCCGACATCATTTTAGTTGAGGGACAGAGTGCCGTTAGTCATCCCGCTTTTATGGGTTCTCTCGGCATCTTGAAAGGAAGTATGCCCGATGGTATTATCCTTCAACATCCACCAGCTAGGAAATTTCGGTGCGATTTTCCTCATTTGTCAATGCCAACTGTTGAAAGCGAAATTAAACTGATTGAAGCGATTTCTCAAGCTAAAGTTATGGCGATTGCATTAAGCCATGAAAACCTAGCAGATGAAGAGATTTTGACAATCATAGAGGATTATGAGAGGCAGTTTCAATTGCCGACAATGGATGTCTTGAATCATGGATGCCAAAAAATCATTCAAGCTTTAGGTGATCATTTTCCCAACTTGAATCAAATTATCAAGCGGAAGACTTTAGAAAAAATGCCTGTATTGGGAATGAGGTAGACGTAATCGTCTGGAAATAATCAATGAAATTGTTTATGCCAAGGATAGAAATTTCCCTATCTAAAATACGGGACAATGCCCGAATGCTATGTGAACTTTATGGGCACAGAGGAATTTCATTGATGGGAGTCTCCAAAGCAGTGCTAGGAGAACCTTCTATTGTCGAGGCAATGATTCAAGGTGGAGTCAGATTTATTGCTGACTCTCGCATTGAAAACATTCAAAAAATGAAAAATGCTGGGATATCCACTCAGTTTGTGCTTCTACGCACTCCTTTCAGTCAGGCTGAAGCTGTGGTTACAAGTGTAGACATTAGTCTAAACACTGAAATCGAGACGATTAAGCAACTTTCCTATTATGCAAAAATACATAATAGAAATCATCAAATAATTGTGATGGTAGAGTTAGGAGATCTGCGGGAAGGGGTACTTCCTGGTGATCTTTCTCAATTTATCAGGAAAATTCTTTCTCTATCCCATATAAAAATTGTTGGTATTGGCTGCAATTTGGCTTGTTATGGTGGAGTAAAGCCAGACAAGAAAAATATGCATAAATTGTCTGAACTGGTTAATGACATCAAAAAAGAATTTCAGATTGATTTGGAAATAATATCCGGCGGTAATTCGGCTAATTATGAATGGTATAAATCGGCTCAATATATCGGCAATATCAACAATCTTCGCTTGGGTGAATCCATCCTTTTAGGGTGCGAAACTGTGAACCGAAAAGCGATTCCAGGTTTACACACAGAGGCATTCAAACTCGTTGCCGAAGTTATTGAGTCCAAGACAAAGCCCTCCATACCATTTGGCGAGATCTGTCAAGATGCTTTTGGAAACGTTCCTAGTTTCTCAGATCGAGGAATTAGCCAGAGAGTGATTATTGCTTTGGGAAGGCAGGACGTTCTGGTATCTAGCTTGAAATCGAAGAAAAAGCTAGAAATACTCGGAGCTAGCAGTGATCATATTATTCTCGACGGCAAGAACCACAACTTACAAGTTGGAGATGAAGTGAATTTTAACCTGGATTACGGGGGTCTTCTGTCCGCGATGACTTCTCCTTTTATTAGAAAGCAATTTATCCTGGCAACTGAAGCTATAATTCCTGTGGTTAAAACGTTAAAAATTGTCTCACCTATAAATTAAAAGTTGTAAGTCAATAAATGGGGTTGATGTTAAAATCTTTGCCGTTTAACTTACATCTTGCACCACTCACTATTTTCCCCTGCTCCCCAGTGGCGTAGTTTACGCAGACAGTACCCACTTGGGGTCTATACAGGCTAGATAGTCCCGACTATGCTAGTTTACAGCAACGCAAAAGTAAACATATAGGAGAAGCAGATGGTTGGAGTTCAAACATCAGCGCGTGATTTCTTTCGGGCGGCGTATGAGAACCGCTACACCTGGGATAAAGATTTCCCCGGTTACACCGCAGATGTGACATTCAAACAGGATGATCAGGTGGTTACAGGGAAGGTTCGGGTTAACCCGGATATGAAAGCCGAAGTCTTTGATGTCGAAGACGAAGACGCCAAGCAAGCGATTCACTCTCAACTTTGGGAAACCGCGATTCACCGGGTTCGCCGTTCCTTTGAAGACACCCACGCAAAGAACACCTTCTCCTTCGGAGATACCGATGAGACGGGTGCTGTGGAACTGTTAATGGGTGGTAAAGCAGAAGGCGATCGCTATAAAGTCCGTGATAATGAAGTAACCCACGTCCACCGTCACATTCACGGTGTTGTCGTTACGATTAACACCTTTAGTTCCCACAACACGGGCGAAGGTTATCTTTCTCACCGTTATGATTCCGTCTACCATGACCCCAAAACGGGTGAACAAAAGGGCGGTAAAAGTGTGTTTGAAGATAATTACGAAAAGGTTGGCGACTATGTTATCCTGACCCAGCGCATTATTCGCACGGAGACTGATGGTAAAGAATCCGTTCAGGAGTTTAATTTCTCGAATATCAAACTTCTGTAAATGGTGAATAATTCCCTAATTTTTCCTAAGTCCGCCTAGGCGGACTTTGTTTTGTTTAGTTTCGCGATTTTAACCGTTCGAGTTCCCTCCCCTTATTAAGGGGAGGGTTAGGGTGGGGTTGTTTTGGGGAGGGTTAGGGAGGGGTTTTAAGGCTCTACGCACCCGTGCGATCGCCAGCCTTGAACCAACTATAATTGGTGAACAAGAGATTCTCCGGTAAAGACATGACGACAGTTGCTATCTTGCCAGTATCCGATGCGAGCGGTGATAGACTTTATCGAGCGATTGCAGGTAACAAGCAATCAACAGGTAAAACCGCAGGTGAAGCGCTAGATGCATTGACCGCTCAGTTAGAAGGTAATGAATTAGATACCCTACTAATTCTCCAGAGTTTTCGCCCTGATTGGTTTTTTAGTGCCTTTGAACAACAGCGTTTATCTGAATTAATGAATCAATGGCGAACAGCACGCGATCGCGGACAGACGGTACCTCCAGAACAACAAGCTGAACTCGATAGTCTTGTCGAGGCTGAATTGAAAGCAGCCACAGCCCGAAGTGCAGCTTTGGTGTAGCAACGAATCGCAAAACCTGTGTAGAGACGTTGCATACAACATCTGGAACAATCTAGACAAAACAGGATTTTATCCCCCAGACCCTTTAAGATCGAAGGATGAAGAAATCGTTCGGGCTTGGGTCTATGAAACGCATCGTCTTAATCGCTGGGTTTGAATCGTTCAACGCGAACTTGTATCGCCAAGCGGCTGATTGGGCGACAAAGCGCTGTCCAGACTTAGATATCCGCGTATTTAGCGACCAATCCTTGACCACAGAACCGGATACTGTCGCCGCCGCCCTCCAGAATGCTGATGTCTTCTTCGCCAGTCTGCTGTTTGATTATGACCAAGTATTATGGCTGCGGGAGAGAACCCAACACATCCCCATCCGCCTCGTCTTTGAATCCGCCCTAGAATTAATGAGTCTGACTCAAATCGGGGCGTTTAAAATTGGCGATAAACCCAAAGGAATGCCCAAGCCGATTAAGTTTATTCTGGATAAATTTAGCAATGGACGAGAAGAAGATAAACTCGCGGGTTACATCAGCTTTTTGAAGACGGGTCCCAAGCTGTTGAAGTATATTCCGGCGAAAAAAGTTCAGGATTTACGCAACTGGCTGATTATCTACGGGTATTGGAATGCTGGCGGTTCGGAAAACGTGGCTTCAATGTTTTGGGTACTCGCTGAAAAATACTTAGGATTACAAGTTGGAGACATTCCCCCACCAGTCGAAACCCCCAACATGGGATTATTACATCCCGACTATGACGGGTATTTTACCTTGCCACGGCATTATCTGGAGTGGTATCGGCAAAAGCACAATAATGCTTCCTCCCCATCTCCCTCTAACACCCCCCTTATTAAGGGGGGCTGGGGGGGATCTCTTCCCGTTGTCGGGATTCTCCTTTACCGCAAACATGTTGTCTCTAAACAACAGTATATTCCTCAATTAATTCGCCAGTTTGAGAAGGCTGGATTAATCCCTGTTCCTATCTTTATTAATGGTGTGGAAGGACATGTGGCGGTGCGAGATTGGCTGACCTCAACGGATGAAACTACCCGACGAAAACAGGGAACAATTGATACACCCTCTTTATCAAAAGACGCTGTTGAAGTTGACGCGATTGTTTCTACAATTGGCTTTCCATTAGTCGGAGGACCCGCCGGTTCTATGGAAGCAGGGCGTCAAGTTGAGGTGGCAAAACGCATCCTCACGGCGAAAAATATTCCCTATATTGTCGCCGCACCGTTACTGATTCAGGATATTCACTCTTGGACGCGACAAGGAATTGGCGGCTTGCAATCGGTGGTACTCTATGCATTACCGGAATTAGATGGGGCAATTGACACGGTTCCTCTGGGCGGATTGGTGGGAGAGGATATTTATCTGATTCCCGAACGGGTGAAACGGTTAACTGGGCGTCTGAAGCGTTGGATTGAACTGAGACAGACACCCACCTCAGAACGGAAAATTGCCATCATTCTCTATGGTTTCCCGCCCGGATATGGGGCGACAGGAACAGCAGCTTTACTCAATGTACCGCGATCGCTCCTGAAAGTCCTCCACGCCCTCAAGCAGCAAGGCTATACCGTTGGCGAGTTACCGGAGGATGGTGAAGAACTTATCCGTCGGGTTAAAGAAGCCGATGAAGCAATGAGTCATGAGGGTTCACCGACAAACTCCGTCAACGTTAAAACCCTAGAAAAATGGCTCGGCTATCTGTTCACCACTCGCATCGAAAAGCAGTGGAAATCCCTCACCGGAACTGGGATTAAAACTTACGGCGATGAGTTGCAAATTGGCGGGATTCAATTAGGAAATATTTGGATAGGTGTGCAACCGCCGTTAGGTATTGCAGGTGATCCGATGCGGTTAATGTTTGAACGGGATATGACCCCTCATCCTCAATATGCCGCATTCTATAAATGGCTACACCATGAGTTTAACCCTCATGCAGTGGTTCACTTTGGGATGCATGGCACAGTAGAATGGTTGCCCGGTTCTCCATTAGGAAATACGGGCTATTCTTGGTCAGATATTTTGCTCGGTGATCTACCCAATCTCTATATTTATGCTGCCAATAATCCCTCAGAATCCATTTTGGCAAAACGGCGCGGATATGGCGTCTTGATTTCTCATAATGTCCCTCCCTATGGGCGGGCGGGATTGTATAAAGAATTAGTGGCACTGCGAGATTTAATTGCTGAGTACCGAGAAGATCCCGATAAAAATTATGCCTTAAAACCTGACATTTGTCAGAAAATTGTGGATAGTGGCTTAGATACTGATTGTTCCTTTGATGAGGCGAAGAAATTAGGGATTCCGTTCACACCTGATAATGTCCGTTTATTCAGCGCTGAAGCATTTAATCATTATCTAGTCAAATTGTATGAATACTTACAAGTCGTAGAACAACGACTATTTTCCTCCGGATTGCATACCTTGGGTGAACCGCCAAACTCAGAAGCCTTGGCGAGTTACTTAAACGCTTATTTTGGCGACAATGGTGCAGCGGATTTAGTTAAGGAGGTAATGGATAAAATAGGAGATGATAAAACGACTCAATTATCGACCACCTCTCTAGTTAAGGATAAAAAAGGCGAATCGGATTCCCTTGCTACTGAAATAGAAACAATTGCCCATTTATTACAGCAAAATACTGATGAAATGACCAATCTATTACGGGGATTAAATGGAGAATACATTCCCCCAGCACCGGGCGGCGACTTATTACGAGATGGGGTCGGCGTATTACCAACCGGACGAAATATTCATGCTTTAGACCCCTATCGGATGCCCTCACCGGGAGCCTATCAACGAGGACGAGACATTGCCAAAAAAATTATCGCCCAACACCTCCAAGAACAGGCAGACTATCCGGAAACCGTGGCGGTGATGTTATGGGGATTGGATGCAATTAAAACCAAAGGAGAATCCTTGGGGATTTTACTCGAATTAGTGGGGGCAGAACCCATCAAAGAAGGAACGGGGCGAATTGTTCGCTATGAGTTACAACCCTTAGCAGACGTGGGACATCCCCGGATTGATGTCTTGGCAAATTTATCGGGTATTTTTCGGGATAGTTTTGTGAATATCATTGAATTACTCGATGACTTATTTAAACGGGCGGCGGAGGCGGAGGAACCGGAAGACCAAAACTTTATCCGTAAACATGCTTTAGCCCTACAAGCACAAGGAATCCAGAATAATTCTGCCCGATTATTTTCTAACCCGGCTGGTGATTTTGGTTCCTTAGTTAATGAGCAAGTGACAGATGGAAACTGGGAATCGGGAGAGGAATTAGGCAAAACCTGGGAAAGTCGCAATGCGTTTAGTTATGGGCGTAAAGATAAAGGACAAGCGCGTCCGGAAGTTCTAACTCAGCTATTAAAAACAACCAGCCAGGTAGTTCAGGAAATTGACTCCGTGGAATACGGTTTAACTGATATTCAGGAATACTATGCCAATACCGGGGGATTGAAAAAAGCGGCTGAGAAACAACGGGGGAAGAAAGTGAGTGCCAGTTTTGTGGAAAGCTTTTCTAAAGATACAACCCCGCGCAAATTAGATGACTTACTGCGGTTAGAATATCGCACTAAGTTACTGAATCCCAAATGGGCAAAGGCGATGGCAAGTCAGGGTTCAGGTGGTGCTTATGAAATCTCCCAACGGATGACAGCGTTAATCGGTTGGGGTGGGACGGCAGATTTTACGGATGATTGGGTGTATGATCAAGCAGCAGATACTTATGCTTTAGATGCAGAAATGGCCGAGAGGTTAAGACAAGCAAATCCTGAGGCATTTCGGAATATTGTCGCCCGGATGTTGGAGGCAAGTGGGCGAGGGTTTTGGCAACCGAGTGATGAGAAGTTACAGAAGTTGCAGGCGTTGTATGAGTTGACGGATGAGGAATTAGAAGGGGTGACGGTTTAATTGTGTCCACCTATTTTAAAGTACAGTTTTAACGGACAATTAAAGATTTATGGAGTATCAGCAAATTTGCTTGGATAGGTAGAAAATACAACAAAAATAATAGAAAGATGTCGATTATAACTCGCTTCCTCCGCTTACCCCGCTTCCGAATAGTCGTATTCGTTTTACTCACTTTAGCTTTAACCTTAGGGTTAGCTATCAAATTACCCGTCAAGGTACAAGCACAGTCTGAACCTCCCTCACTTAGCAGCCTGATTCCTGAGCAATGGGAAGTTGTACCTGTGACTGATTCAGTAGATGCCCTTAATCGAGAGCCCGGAGGGCATTGTAATTGCCTCTTGTCTCCTGAAGGTATTCCTCCAAGCTTACTTCCACCATCCGGAATAGGGAAAACAATTTCTGAATATCCGACTTTCTTTTGGTATGTACCGAAGACATACGCTTGGGGAATAGAATTTATGTTGAGGAATGCCAATTATCAAGAAGTTTACTCGATTAAGTATGCCTTTACTCATTACACAGAAGAACCTTTCGATGGTTATGAAGTCGAAATAGCTACAGGCACTCCTGGTATCATCAGCTTAACGCTTCCTGGCTTGGCTACCTATCCTCCCCTGCTTCCTCCCTTAGAAATTGGTCAAAAATATCACTGGATTTTACGGATAATATGTGATCCGATGGATCCTTCAGGTGATATTTATATAGATGGAGCTATTGAACGAGTCCAACTTAATCCAAGAGATGAACGTTTTCTAGTGCAGGCAACTCCAGAAGAACGTTTGGCTTTCTACACCAAAGAACGAATTTGGTACGAGACTGTAGATACTTTAATGGAACTACGGCGCGAACGTCCCGATGATCAAGATGTAACTGATACCTGGAACAAATTGCTTAAATCAGTCGAGTTGGATGCGTATACCTTTCTATCCGAATTTAGCTAAACGCAAGAATGCATAAAATTAACAAATAGTCGATTAAACAAGATGGAGTAACATTGTAGGGGCGCACCGACGTGCGCCCTTTATTAGAGCTTGCTGCATAAATCTAAAAACCTGAGTCAGGGCGGGTTTAGTTACATCTGGGTGCAACCGAAAAGATAGTAATAAAACCCGCCCCTACAGACGTTGCACCACATACAGCGAAAAGTCTGTTCTGCGTCTCCCCATCTCCCCCTTACCACAATACTAATTCAGCAACCCCTATTTAATCCTTGCCACAACACGCACAGTTTCAACAGGTAACGACAACACTTCAGCGATTTGTTCTACACTCAAACCCATTGCCAATAGTTTCGGGATAGCCTCTCGTTGCGCCTGTTCTGCTTGTTCGGCTCGTTGTTGCTCTTGTTCGGCTCGTTGTCGCTCTTGTTCGGCTCGTTGTCGCTCTAATTCTCTATACTCAATACTTTCTAAATAAGTAACAAATCGCTCACCATCGGGTCGGTATAACTGTAATTCTCCTTCTACGACTTCAAATCGAATTCCCAGACAGGGACTTACCCAGCCTAACATCTGGGGAATGGGTTGTAAGAGTTCGACTTCCCTGTCCCGTCGCCACCCTTTGAGGATACCTTTGTCAGGATTAAAGAGATAATATTCCTCTACGCCATAGCGTTCATAAAATCGCCGCTTGGCTCCTTCTAATTCTTGCCGGGTATTGCTTTTAGAGACAATCTCGAAGACAACTTGGGGAGGAATATTTTCTTCCTCCCACTGCTTATAGGAACGCCTATCTCCCTTGGGACGTCCCATAACCACCATCACATCTGGAGCTTGTCTAATCCAAGGTTCTCCTTCTACCGGATACCAGAACAAATCTCCAGCAACAAAGACGTTAGGATTGTCAATAAACAGTGCATCAATGCCACCTTGAATCGTGACAATGAGGCGAAATTGGATAGTATTGTCTGCCAAGGGTTGACCGTCACTTTCGGGATAGATGATAGGAACCGAGGTGGAGAGGGACATAGCAACAGTAGGAACGCGCATCTGTTGTTAGAGTAGCATAGCTGGTTATTTCCTCAAGTAATTTATTTTTGCCCTCTCTCTGTCTTGGAGTAGTGGAGCATTCTACTATAGAATCTAAACGTTCAGCCCTTAGGACAAACAAGATGACGACGATTAACCCAAAGGTTGAGGTATCTAGGGAAGAGATTGCTGCATTTTGCCAGCGCTGGCAAATTACTGAGTTTGCCCTATTTGGTTCTATCTTACGAGATGATTTTCGCCCCGATAGTGATGTGGATGTACTGGTCAGTTTTGCGCCGAAGCCTAAATGGAGTCTGTGGGACATCATTAAAATGAAAGAAGAACTGAAAACGATGTTTAGGCGGGAGGTTGATTTAGTCCAAAAGGATTGTTTACGTAATCCCTTCCGGCGTTATGAAATACTCAGCACAAAACAGGTAATCTATGCTGCCAAATAATCGAGATGCTGGCTATCTTTGGGATATGTTACAGGCGGCACGTCGTCTTCAAGACTTTACGGCTGGTTTATCCTATGAAACTTATTTAGAGAGTATCTTGCTTCAGAGTGCCGTTGAGCGACAGTTAGAAATTCTCGGTGAAGCGGCGAGACGAATGTCAGATGATTTCCGTCAAGCGCATCCAGCAATTCCCTGGAGTGCTATTATTGGACAACGGAATGTCATTGCTCATCAATATGATGATATTGAGCTAGAACAGCTTTGGTCTGTAGTGACTTCCGATATTCCCACGCTGATTACTCAATTAGAACCTTTAATCCCACCCTTGCCACCAGAAATAGAATAGTTGTTAGAGTTAAAATTTTACAGATTTTCTGGGCGCAAGCCTTGCGCCCCTACCTGATGTTACGGTTTCCTGAATACATCGTTTCTAAAGTAAATAATTGATGCTTATAATACGGATAAGGTGGTGCGAGTTGGGGCAGGGGAAGACGTAAGTAGGTGGGGACAATTAAAGTTAACGGTGGAGAACTCGCTTTCGCGAGAAGCCAGCTACGTCATTCGTCATTTGTCAAGAATTATTTATCCAAAAGCCCTTGGCTAATCCCATGCTGATGCGAAATAATGCAGGTGCAAACTCTAATCATAAACGAGATTGTGATGACTGCATTTTTATTCATAACCGACTTAGATAACACTCTAGTTGGCGATGACGATGCCCTCAAGGAACTCAATCAGCAGTTAGAGCAGCATCGCCAAGACTATGGGACTAAGATAGTCTATGCTACCGGGCGATCGCCTGCCCTCTACCGGAAACTGACTAGCGAAAAGTCCCTGCTGTCACCGGATGCGCTGATTACCTCAGTTGGCACGGAAATTTGCTTCAATCCAGAGGAAGAAATCGTTGATCAAGAATGGGCGGATATGCTGGCACAGGGGTGGAACCGGGATGCGGTTGTGGCTATTGCTGCCCATTTTTCTGATCTTGTGCTACAACCTGAGACAGAACAGCGCCCTTTTAAAGTCAGTTATGTGGTAAGTGAAGAAATTTCCTCAGACGTTTTGCCCCGTCTGGAATCCTCTCTAAAGGAAAAAGGGTTAGATGTCAAGCTAATCTATAGTGGGGGTCAAGACTTAGATATTCTACCTCGTCAAGGGGATAAAGGTTTAGCGGTACAATTCCTGCGGCAAAAATGGGACATGGACGCCACAAAAACCGTTGTCTGTGGTGATTCTGGTAATGATATCGCCCTGTTTAGTGCTGGGGAAGAACGGGGTATTCTGGTGGGAAATGCTAAACCTGAACTGCGTCAATGGTATGAGGAGAACAAAAAAGATTATCACTATTTCGCTCAGGCACATTATGCAGATGGTATAGTAGAAGGTCTGCATCATTTTGGATTTCTGGCTTAGGAATTAGTGATTAGGGAACAGGGAACAGGAAACAGGGAACAGGGTATAGCCCCAGACGTGAAGTCTGGGGTCAGTCTAAATTTGGATGATCATATTTAATGAATGATTAGTTATCTCAAGGGAACAGTCGCGACGATTCAGAAAGGGAATGGGAATCGAGTTACTCTGATTCTAGAGGTGAACCAAATTGGGTATGAGGTGCAAATTACTCGACAGCTATCCCAAGAGGTTCAGATTGGATCAGAACAAGTGGTACAAGTTTTTACTCACCTGCAAATCCGGGAAGACCAACAAATCCTCTATGGCTTCGCATCCGCCGCCGAACGGGATTTATTTCGCCAGTTGGTGAGTGTGAGTGGGATTGGTGCCCAATTAGCGATCGCACTTATCGATACCCTGGGACTACAAAGTCTGGTTCAGGCGATTGTCACCGGGAATACTCGCGCCTTAGCCAAAACACCGGGAGTGGGTAGCAAAACGGCTGAACGCATCGCCTTGGAACTGAAAACCAAGTTATCTGAATGGCGAAAATTCGCGGGTGTGGAAACCCCAGCCAGTGCAACGGGACCCTCCCCCGCTATTTTAGAAGATGTGGAAATGACCCTATTAGCCCTAGGGTATGAAACCGCCGAAATTACGCAGGCGCTGAACGCGATTAGTCAGGATGCACTACTGGCGAAAAACCCCAACGCCGAGGAATGGATTCGACGTGCGATCGCATGGTTGAGTCAGTAGCTGTGGGGGTGATCATCTCCGGTCAAATACCCTGCGTCAAAATAGCGTAAACTCCTTATAGCATAGCAGTTATGGGCAATCATCAGGACATGAGCGGATCAGGATTCGATTTGTGCGATCGCGTCTTCTGGTGACATACCACTTTCAAGGACTAATTTAATCCCAGGTAGGTATTTATCCATCATTGTCACGTTGGCATAAACTAAGCGTTGGATGAGGGCAAAACTGAGTCTATCCCCCTCGACATCAATACTGGTTTTGTAGCGAATCTCACCATCGGTGAAGTCTAATTCAAAATTACCAATCATCATGCCATAATTGGCTCTAGCGATAAACTCTCCCAGAATTCGACGCTTGGTTTTTGGCACTTTTATGGGGCAAATTGAGTAAAAAACAAATTGCTCTTCGTCTTCTCTCGCTTTAGCGTAACAGTTCCAACTCCCATTATCTCCTTCAAATGCCAGGTATAAAGCGGGTTCTCCTTGAATTTTGGCATAAGACCAATCATCTTCTGTAAAGAAGTTGACCATTGTCTGGAAAATGGGTTGGGTTGTAATTGTGTCTTGAGGGGTTGGTTCTGGGGTATCTTGAGCTAATTCTTGAAAAAAGTTAGATATTGAGCCGATTGTTTCATTGGCAAAATCTTTCGCAACAGTATCCAGACTACCACCGACTAAATCTGTAAAGAAGTTGGTAATAGCTTGAGATATTTCTTCAGAATCAGGTGTTTCTTTGGATAAAGCTTGGGGACTAAGATAAGACCAAAAGGTACGGTAGCCTGTTTCGCCTGATTCCTGTTCCTGTTTTACAGATAAGGCTAACCAACTTTCGGTGGATAGTAGAAAATAGGGGGACTTGGAATGATCAGGTGGTTCGTCAGTTTCCTGTCTTTCAGATTTTTCATTAGTAGACTTGGATGTTAGTTCAGATTGCTTTTGGCTAAGGTTTACAAGGTAGGCGGCGGCTTCTTCCGCGTTGGTGGCTTTTTCGAGTAGGAGGGGAAGTAAGTCTGGTTTTAGGCTAGCTTCGATTTTGATGTCGGGTGAGGGTTGGAAGTCGCCGTTGGTAATCGGAGTACGGACTTCAGGTTTGAGATTAAATAAGGCTTCGGTGTCAATGCGTTGGTAAACTTGGGCGGTTACTTGGAAGGTGAGACGGCAGTCTATGACTTCGTTATCTTGTTTGGTTAGGAATAGAGCAAAGGTGTGAACAGTTAAAAGCGATCGTGAAAGAGTATACAACGTCAGTTCGCTATCTAATTGATGATTTGTAATCTTTGCGTCCATTGAAGCTATTCTCTAGTCTTTACTGAAGTTAGATACTAAGTCCTTGGAAGCGATGTATTAACCAAGTAACTAACGGAGATGATCCCGGTTCAATATCAGCTTTACTTTGGCCAAAAACAAATGCTAAACCATCCAAACTAGACTTAACTGCCTTACACCATAATTGATAATCTACTGGAAAATCTTTGTAATAACTTCCAACAAATTTAGCAACTTTTTCAAGATACTCTTCATTATCAAGATTACACAAGCGAGAGATAAGAATTTTTTTGTTTTTATTATTTTTTATTTCAATACTCAAAAAATTGTTGACTCTAATCTTTGTCAACAGTTCTTTTTTTTTCTCTAAAATAGTATTGTTTAAATCAAAAACGGTCACATCTAAAGGTAACTGATCTCTCTCGTTTCCCAGGAATAACATATCATCAATTCTAAAATCAATTCCGGCATCACACGAAATTATTTCACTTTGGGAAAGTTCAATAGACCATTTTAGTGTGTCCGGATAAGGCGGAATCAAAAGCCATGTTCCGGCATCTTCATACCATAGGTAAAAATCAACAGAAAAATTTTTCATGGTTTTACAGCATCAAGCACAATCCAAAAACTTTCGGTTAAATCGTAAATGTTTTTATTAGCTAGTTCTTCTATTTTAGCAATTGCCTCATCGTGAGATTTACCTTTTCCCCTAAGGTTGAGATAATTTTGAATAGCCTTAGGTTCCGAGCGGTTTAGGTTGACAGCTTTAGGGGGGCTATGGGTCGGATTGATATGTAAATATTCCTCTCCAGAATCAGAATTCTTTTTATCATATTCCCAATTAATATTTTCGGCACTAAAAATGCCATTTCCTTTTCCACTTGACTGATAGGCTTGACGTGCTGCTTCATTAACAACATCTTGACTAAAGTCCTCAATAATAACAGTATTGTTTTCCTTTATTGGCGTATTTGCTTTTCCTACCCCCTTCAATAAGTGTCTTGATTTTGAGAATGATACTCTAATCGGTTCATCACCTTCAGCTTTTGTGGATGGTGTATCTACAGATCTGAAAATATAATCGTAGTTCCAACTATCCTTGCCATCAACTACAGTGACGGATTTGAAGACGGGATGCTTCCGTTTAACAACATTGGCAACCTTACGAGCATCTTTCTGAGTTATTGCACCATTTTTAATAAACCGCTTTTCCTCTTTTTCAAAAGCAGCTAAGCCAGCATCTCGCTCTTTCTTGGTAAATTTATTCTCATCCTTATTCCCCTTGCCCTTCTTACCTTTAAACAGACTCTTCGCCTTCTTAAGAACCTTATCGATCGCCTTATCAATCCGGCTGCGAATTTTCTTGACAATATTCTGTACCTTCTTCGCCAAACCACTAACACCCAGAAGCGAAGCTAAGAACCCAATCACCACCGGGAGCGATCGCGCCAAAGCATTCTCCACCAACTTCGCTGCACCACCAACAGCACCGGATGCGATCGCGGTTATCGCCTTAATCACCGCATTCACCAGTTCTACCACCTGGCTACCCTGGTTAATGAAGAACATCACGATGTCATAAATTGCCATCGCCGCCTTCACAAATGCTGAAGCCGGATTCAACAACCCAATAATCCATTTCACCCCAGCCGTAATCACTTGGGTGATCAGCATCCCCTTAATTTCCTCAATTACCGTCTCTTTCAAGTCACCAAATTGCTCTTGAACCTGTTCCCACAGTCCCATTGGTCCCTGATTCGCGATAACTTGGAATATCTCAACGCTCTTCTCCATCCCAGCGACAACGGGTTCGCCGAACAGCTTCACCGCCTTGCGACGGATGTAGTCCCACGTCATCCCTAGTATCTGCGTTACTAAGCTGAAGATACCCTTGAGACTGAAGATATCATCGGGTAACTGAATCCCCATCGAACCCATCGCCCCCGTCAGCCAGCCAATTAAACCCCCTTGCAGGTGGTTCATAATGTTGCCCAGAAAGTTATCCAACCCCTGCTTCACACCACTGACGAGATTACCCAAGAACCCAATCGGATCTTTTATAATTGACCCAATCGCACTCGCTGCTTTGGCTAACACGTTTTGCAGCATGTTCTTGAGCTTATTAATCGTGTCGATTACCCCAGCCATCGCATCAAACGCTTGAGCAAACCACGGTTGATTCGATGCCTTCATCTCCTTAATTTGAGCATCCAGTTGCTGGAGATTCTCCTGGTACTGCTGTGCTAGTTTATCGACTAATTCCGTCTCTTTATCTTTAACACTCTGTTCTAGATCATCAAACTTGGTCTGAATATCCTGTGCTGCTTCGGTTCCGACTTGCTTAAGCGCTTCAGGTAAACCCGCAACGTACTCTTTAATTTCCTCTCTGCCTTCAGTGATTCTCTCTTTCGCCTTGTTTAGCTGCTCACTGACATAGTTGGCAATATCGGTTAGACCTTTATCTATCTCATTTAGATACTGATTACGTCCTTCATCGAAGAAGCCTGTTACTTCAGGGGGTATACCCATCAATTGGTCTTTTACCCAACGTCCAGCCCCCCATAGCCCGTCATACCGCTTTTTGTACTCTTCCATGTGAGGAGCCACATACTCCTCAAATTTTTGTTTGGCGGTATCAGCAGTTACCTTGAAACGGTTGGTAACTTCTGTATCTAAACCATTGAGGATACCTTCAACGTCTGTTTTCGTCTCCTGGTAAATCCCATCAATATCCTTAGCGACTTTATCCCGTTCCTGCTCATCCTTCGTTTTCGTCTCATCCTGACGCCCCATCACTTGAGCCAAGAGCTGCTCCCGCTCACCATGCATTCCTTGGAGCTGGGTTTGACTGGTCGTTTGGGCTTCAGACTGGGCTTGATTTAACGTTCCTTGCTCCTGCTGACGATACTCCTGTGGTGCTTCAACAGCTCGTTGTTGAGCGCCTTTCTTCGCATCCAACGCTTGCACAAATTGTGGTTCATTGGAAGAAGCCAGTTGTTCTGGCGTCACATCAGCCTCAGCCATTTGCTGATCAAGTTTCTGACTCTCAGCTTGCATGGGTGCAGAAACTTCGGATTCCGGTTTGGGTTTCGGTGTGGCTTGAGCTGCACCGATATCCCCTGGTGTTGAACCTGCATCCGGCTGATCTAAGGGTTTTACCTGTTTGGGTTCAATCCCACTGGTATCAGGAGCTTCCTGGGTTTTCTCGGCAACCGGACCTGCGGCTTGTTCTGCTGTTTCTTTCGCCTGATTGGACATATCGCCCTTCACCGAAGAAAGCAGATTATTGTCTTTAAATTTATCAGCATCTTCTAGGGTTTTGGGAGCCGCCTGGTTCACCTTGTCCATTACAGCAGCTTTAAAGGCTTCGGCATTAAATTCCCCAGGGGGCTGCTGCTCCATCTCCTGGACTTGCTTGTCTTGCGCCTTACTTTCTACTTCATTGCTGGGGGGTTCAGAGGCATCCTGGGCTTCTTTTGATTCAGACTCGGCGGGATCATGTTGTTTTTCTTTCTCAGCAACTCCCTTAGCTTTTTTGACTGTAGCTTGGAAATCGGGGTCAGCCTCTGGGGAAGCTGGCGATGCAGCCCCACCGCCAGCCGCTTCACTCTTGGGAGCATCACTTGCACCCTCTGGCTGAGTACCTATGTCAGTTGCACTCGCGGGTGCGCCACCTGCTGCCATTTCCGGTGCAGCCGCCATACCACCAGGTTCTGCTGTCTCTGGTGCTGCTCCAGTTCCCCCACTGTCTACTTGGGGAGTGGCTGGAGTCATCTCACCACCTGATTCGGGTGCTGCTGGAGCTGGTTGGGCTGGCTGGGGTTGGACGCCTGCACTGGATGGTTCGTCTTGAGGATTTTCTCGGCGTTGGATTTTCGGTTGTGGGATAGAAGTCGGTGTCAGGTTTGGTTTCGGCTGTAACTTATTGCTTTTCGTCGCGACTTGCTTAACCGATTTTGCCTGAACCTGATTGCCATTTTGCTGCACGACATGAGTTAACTCATGTGCCAATAATTCCTGTCCCGGTTTACTATCGGGTTGATATTCTCCCTTTTTAAAGAAGATGTCTTTACCTGTTGTAAATGCCTTTGCCTGTATCGATTTATTCAGTTTGTCTGATTCAGAATCAGTATGAACTTTTACCTGACTAAAATCTGCCCCAAACGCCTGTTCCATCGGCTGGCGCACGTTCTCAGATAATATTTGTCCACTACCGCGCTTTTGTTGAATGGATTGTTCGAGAGAGGGTGTAGCTGTGGCGTCAGAGGATTGTGACTGTGCTTCTTTTTTCTGAACCGTTTCTTCTTCGGGTTCTTGGAGGGGCTGGTTTTGGATGTCTTCATCCTCAGTATTATCCTGACGTTGAACCGTTTGAGCGGGTGACTGATTCAATACAGGATTAACTGGCTTTACAGGTGACTCAATTCGCTGGGATTTAAAGGTATTGAGTCGATTTAATCCGGGGTTAGAAATGGGTTTTATTGGTTGGACAACCTGATTCGACAACCTGCCCAAATTAACCTGTCTCTGAATCGAGGATGACGGTGTACCGGGAACGTTGACCGGAATTTCGAGAAAATTATGATACTCTTCTTCTTCTGATTGTTCTGTTTGTTGAGCGGGTGTGTCTGAGGTTTCTCCTTGGCGTTGAACCGTTTGAGGCTCACTCGATGATATCTCGTCTGCTTCCGCCTCTGGCATTTCCTGGCGTTGGATGGTTTCATCCGATTCCTGCGCCTCTTGTTCAGCTTCTGGCTCAACCTTTTCCTCGTTTTCAGCGGGCTGCTGTTGAATGGAATTGCCTAATTCCCCCAAGTTCCCTTGTCTTTGTATAGAGGATGGCGATGTACCCGGAGCGTTGATGGGGAGTTCTAGGAAATTACGAGCGGGTTGTTTCGCTTTCGCTTGAATTTCAGTTTCTTCTTCTTGATTATCAATGTTATCTGTATCAGATTCAGGTATTGCCTCGGCTTCACTATCGGGTATTTCCTGACGCTGGATACTACTATCTGCTGCGGAAGCATCTGAGGCTTCGCCAAAAGCAAGATCCTCTGGCTTTTTCGTCTCGTCTTGAACTTCCGACGCATCCGCCTGAATCTCTACAGCATCAGTAGTGGGTTGCTG
>NZ_JAVJQN010000004.1:0-44367 GCF_040218245.1 Coleofasciculus sp. E1-EBD-02
GTTTAAGAACAACGCCAATATGGGTAAACTGAACAACCAGAAATTTGTTCAGATACCCTTGGGTAAACTAAAAGACCGATTGGAGCAATTGTGTGAAATTTATGGTATCCACTTAGAAGTAACAGAAGAAGCCTACACCAGCAAAGCTAGTTATCTTGACGGGGACTCCCTGCCCAAGTTTGGCGAAAAGCCAGAAGGCTGGAAAGCGTCAGGAAAACGAATAAAGCGTGGGCTTTACCGCTCAAGAAACAATTTGTTGATTAATGCTGACTTGAACGGTAGCGCCAACATTTTAAGAAAAGTAGCCAGGAAGTTAGGTATTGACCTAAATCGACTGGGTAGACGGTCTTTGACAACCGTAGCGAGAGTTAGATTGTGGAAGTTGCCACAACTTAACTCTGTCCGCAGAATCCCTCACTTTCAGTGAGGGAGCGTCAATGTAGAGTTGCACTAACCGCAGGCGACGATTTCCGGCAATTAAGCCCAATTCAGCCCCAAATTCGGAAAAAGGACCCCACTGCATTGAGCCTTGAGAAAATGCTCCGGTCTCAAAAAATAGCACACTTCTGGCTAAGGTACTGTATTCTAAGACTGTTTCCTCGACAGCGCGATCGCGGGGATAGCGACGAATCACTTGGCGTACTGTTTTATTTTGATTGAGTCCCTCTAAGCTGACAACCGTTGGAGTATCCGTCAACGCTTCTCCTTGCGGCGAGAAGCGGGTAAACGAACCTTGCCATTCGCCTAGATTTTGTAGTAAACAGTCCCATTGCGATCGCATTATTTTTCCTATTCCCTGTTCCCTGTTCCCTGTTCCCTGTTCCCTATTCCCTGTTCCCTGTTCCCTATTCCCTGTTCCCTGTTCCCTGTTCCCTGTTCCCTGTTCCCTGTTCCCTGTTCCCTGTTCCCTGTTCCCTGTTCCCTGTTCCCTGTTCCCCTTATTAACTCGACGCACTGGTATAAAACCGGAGGGCAAACCGCCAAAAGACACCGGACACTAAAAGTAATCCTAACGCCAGAATCGCCGCACCAACTACCCAGACGAACTCACCGCGACCTAAAATCACCTCTGCGGGTATCGTGGTTAAGAACGCCACAGGGACAACAAAAGTAAAGAAAAATCGATAAACGGTGGGATAAGCCACCATCGGAAAACGCCCTGCTTCCAACAACCCGCGCAGCACTTCAGTCACATTATAAATTTTGACAAACCAAATACTCGTGGCTCCCAGTATAAACCAGAGGCTGTAAAGACTGATCAGACCAAACCCCAGGGGAACAGCACCCAAAAGGTAATCCACCCCACTCAGGTTAAGGCGTTCACCTGCATAAGCTAGGAGGATTCCCGCAAAAATTAAATCAGGCAATCCCCAAGGCGATAGGGTGCGAGATGATAGCCAAAACTGAGAACTAATCGGCTTAAGTAAGATAAAGTCGAGCGTACCCTGCTGGACATGTTGGACAATGCGATTGAGATTAGGACTCAGCAGCGTCGCCGCAAATCCTTGGAGAAGGGTAAAAATCCCCAGAATCACCAAAGCCTCTTCCCAACTCCAGCCCTGAAAGGTGTAGCCGGTGCGGTAAAACAAAAATAACCCAAATAAACTGCCCACTAAGTTTCCGAGACTGCTTAAGGCAGCAATCAGAAAGTTGAGGCGATACTCGAGTTCAGCGGCGAGAGCAGTCCTCCAGAACAACTGGAGTACGTTCAGATATCGTTTCATCTTGAGTGACATCCTCCCACACCAAATCATAGATCATGGTGTGGGCTTCCAACATCGCTGTTAGACATTGCTGCCCTGCGCCACTTATCTAGACTAAAAGCCCCCGACAGCCCGACTTGACAGCCAATTTCTTTCCCCCAGAGTCCCTGGGTACTTAGTTGCTCATAACCTCGGTTACAGATTTCTTGCGCTGAAGCTATATCCCTATCAACTTCATATTTGCATTCCGGGCAACTATGCCATCTATCAGACAGTTCTTTTGGGACTTCAATGCGGCAGTTTGGACAAGTCTGAGATGTGCCTCTGTGGTCAACTTCAGCAACATAAACACCGCGTTGCTTGCCCACATAATAAAGAATATCTCTAAACTGACCAAAACCGGCGTCAACTGTATGTTTGCCTAGAAACCCTTTCGCCATAGTTCGGAAATCAATATCCTCTAAGAATATAGTTCCCGCCATGTCGCAGAGTTTATGAGCCAATTTGTACTGATAGTCTTTTCGCTTGAATGCAATATGATTATGCAATCGTTCTACTTTGCGTCTGGCTTTTTCATAGTTCTTAGAACGCTTCTTTTTCTTAGATAACCTGCGTTGTAGCACTTTCAGCCTACGATGCATATCCTTGAAAAACTTGCGTCCTGGTTCTACAAAGCCGTCACTGGTAGCCAAATAACTATTCAATCCAACATCAACCCCAATGAAATGACCATGAGGTACGGTATCAGGAAGAGAAATATCAGATTGAATGCTTATGACTACAAACCAACCTACCGCTTTTTTAATTACCCTAACTTGTTTAACAACAAAACCATCGGGGATTGGTCGATGCAAATTAATCTGAACTTTCCCAAGCTTAGGTAATTTAATCTGCCATCCGGTTATAGGATTTGTCTTGAATTGAGGGAAAAGTATCGATTTCTTATGTCCATACTTTTTGAACCTTGGAAATCCATAACCCCGATTTCGGAAAAAATCCCAAGCATCATGTAATCGTCTGATGGTTGTTTGCAATACCTGAGAAGGTACTACCTTTAGTCTTGGGTAATCCTTTTTAGCTTTGGGTAAATTGTTCTGTTGTTGCTGATACCCTGGAAAAGGATAATCAGCAGCTATTATGTATTCTGATTCTAAACTACACCTATCTATTGGACACTTCCTTGAAGCAATCCAATCTTTTAGCTCCCTAAGAGCATAATTATAAACACCTCTACAAGTTTCGAGCCACTCGTTCAGTGATTCGACTTGTTCGGCATCAGGATAGATTCGATAAGTGTAATTTAGATTCAGCATATATTGATTATAACTTAGTCTACTGTAAATAACAAGTTATAGTAAACGCTTATTTTGAGCTTATTTTGGGGGAATCCATGTTGTTACTGAGCTTGTCGAAGTATCCCAACGCGCTCATCAAAGATTACAGCGTGGGACTTATAGCTCCCCCAAACCCCCTCACAAGGTTAAGATAGCAGAAATCACCGCTTAGGTTGGCGGTTAGGCAGAGCAAAATTGTGACAAAATGTCAATTAAACCATGAGGATCTCCCATGAGAAAAATTTTAGTGATTGAAGACGAAAGCTTAATCCGGGATAATCTCTTAGAACTGCTGGAAATGGAAGGATTTGATGCCATCGGAGCAGACAATGGTCAGGCTGGGGTGGAAATAGCCAAAGAGTTTCATCCGGATGTAATTTTGTGTGATGTGATGATGCCTAAATTGGATGGTTATGGCGTTTTAGAAGCATTGCGTCAAGATCCTAGCACGGCTGAAACTAAATTTGTCTTTCTTACAGCCAGTGCCGATCAAATTAATCTGATGAAAATTAGAGGGTTAGGTATTGATCATATTCTCAAACCCTTTAATGTGGACAAATTCTTGACATTGCTGGAACATCAAAATGGTTAAATGACGTAGCCAAAACAGCCGCCAATGCAGAACGCCTAACTGAGATAATTCATGACTGGATCGATTGTGGCGTTCAGACCTACTATTTGCTAGTCCTTGTCTTCCTTGTCCTATCTACATACGCCGATCAACCGCAACTGAGTGAAATTCCCCAAGAAGCTAGCTTTCCCATCAAAATGCAACCATTGGCGCAAACGACGCCTTGGCGTTCATAATGTCAATAGAGTTCAAGGAATTTTTTGTGTCTCAAAAACGCAGGGTTTGGGTTATAGTCGTGCTAGTGTTAGCTGTGCTGGCATTTGTTGGTATATCGACGATTCCGCTGTTGAGGAGTGTTGTAGAGAGCAATCAGCCGTCTGCTGTTAGCACACCCAATGCTCAACCCAGCCTATCCACTGAACAGCAAGAGCAACTTGAAGAACAAGCGAAAGGGTACGAACTGGTTTTACAGCGAGAACCGGAAAATCAAACCGCGTTGCGGGGACTATTAGAGACAAAACTACAGTTAAGGGATATTGAAGGCGCGATCGCACCGTTGGAAACCTTAGCTGAACTGAATCCCGACCAACCCGAATATGGGGTGTTGCTAGCTCAGGCAAAAGAACAAACTGGCGATCGCGAAGGTGCATCCCAAGCTTACCGTCAGATTTTAGCCTCACAGCCCGGAGATATCAATGCCTTAAAAGGATTAGCCGCCCTGTATATTCAGCAAAACCGTCCAGAAGCGGCGATTGGTTTATTGCAAGAGACAATTAAAAACGCTGGACAACAGAATCAAACTCAACCGGGTAGAGTGGATGTGAGTTCTGTCAAATTGTTGTTAGGAGAAGTCTACCTGAGTCAACAGCGCTTTACCGAAGCCCTCACCATTTATGATGAACTGATCGAAGAAAACCCCCAAGATTTTCGCCCCGTATTGGCTAAAGCCCTAATTCTCCGCCAACAAGGGAAAACTGAAGAAGCCAAGCCTCTATTTACCACTGCGGTTTCTCTCGCACCACAGGAGTACAAAGATCAAGTCAAGCAACTTGCCACATTAAGCGAACAGCCTACACCTGCACCAACCGCATCCCCTGAGAATAACGAGACACCTGATTTTCCCGAACCGCTTCCGGAAGGAGATGAAAATCCTTAACAGTAAGGTTTGGGTTCCCAAACCCCTACATTGGTTGCTATTTGAACTACGATAGCTTTAACGGAGGCTTTTTGTGGCAGGTATAGCAGTACCAAGACAGGTTAAGATATTTTTTTCTGTTCCCTGTTCCCTGTTCCCTGTTCCCTTTTGGGATCAACTGATGTCTTAACGTATCCTCGTAGTCCTATATCAGACAATGGTGCGATTAAAACGGTGGCAGTGGATCGTATTGGCAATGCCGATCGCGTCCATCATGATCTTCTTACTCTTATCTGCGGGTTGGCAAATCCACGAGTGGGGAATTAATTGGATCTGGGGTATCTTTATCCTGATCTTCGCAGGTTGGCGTTGGCTGCTAGTAAAATGGACACGGACAACCGTCGATCAGGTAGAAGCAGCGGTAGCTGAAGTTAGCGATCAACTCGACGCTACCACAGAGGAAACAACTGCCTTACCCGCCACAGATGAGGCGACTCAAAACGCCGAAGCCGCCCTGCAAACGGTGCTGAAAAAAGCACAGGATGATCCGCCCATCTGGGAAGACTGGCAAACCTTTTGGCAACGATGTCAGGAACTTGTTGTCGCCATCGCCCATATCTATCAGCCGGAGGCGAAATATCCCTTACTTAATATCTACATTCCCCAAGCTTATGGGCTGATTCGGGGGACAGTGGATGACTTAGATCAGTGGATGCAGAAGTTATCGCCAGCGCTGAGTCAGGTGACAGTGGGACAGGGATTGCAAGCCTACGAAGTGTACCAGAAACTCGAACCCTCCGCCCGCAAACTCTGGCAAGCGTGGAGTTGGGCACAGTGGGTAGTCAATCCGGTGGCGGCGCTAGCCAAACAAGCGAGTAAGCGTTCGAGTAACCAAGCTACCCAGCAACTGTTGATGAATTTGGCACAGATGCTGCGCGAAGCGGCGTTAAAGAATTTATCTCGACAAGCGATCGCGCTTTATAGTGGAAGTACCCCACCGGGTTCAGCTACCGTTTCCCCACCCAAACCGCAACTCCCCCAGGTAAAAACCAAAACCCTGCGCGATATCCTCGAACAAGCTGAACCTGTAGAAGCGGTTGAACAAAAGCCTGTGAGTATTTTGCTGGTGGGGCGTACTGGATCGGGTAAAAGTAGCCTAATTAATACATTATTTCAGGCAGAACAAGCCGAAGTCGATGTCTTACCCAGTACCGATCGCATCCAGAATTACCACTGGCAAACTCCAACTGGAGAAACCCTGACGCTGTGGGATACGCCGGGATATGAACAAGTCAACCGATCCGATTTGCGGGACTTGGTACTCGATTATGCCACGAACGCCGATTTACTGCTACTGGTAACCCCCGCCCTCGATCCGGCGCTACATGTTGATGCGGAGTTTCTCAAGGAAATCCAAGCAGATATTGAAGACTTACCTGCCATTACAATCGTCACCCAAGTCGATCGCCTGCGCCCGATCCGAGAATGGCAACCCCCTTATGATTGGCAATGGGGGGAACGTACCAAAGAAAAAGCGATTCGGGAAGCGACAGAATATCGCGCCGAAAGTTTAGGGGAATGGTGCGATCAGGTTTTACCTGTGGTGACGGCGGATTGGAAAACCGGGCGTACCCCTTGGAATATCGAGGCGCTATCCTTAGCATTAGTTGACGCGATCGCACCTGCCAAACAACTGCGTCTTGCCCGCTTTTTGCGAAACCGAGAAGCCCGTACAGCGGAAGCCGCTAAAATTATTGACCACTATACGTTTCAGATGGCAACGACTCAGGGGTTGGCAGCGTTTCTGAAAAGTCCTGTGCTACAGTTTGTATCCACAGTAACAACCGGATCTCCCACGCTAGCCTTTGCCCTCGCTGAACAAATTCCCGTCGAACAGTTACCCGTAGTCATTGGCAAATTACAGATGGCGTATGACTTATTCTCCTTGCTGAGTGCAGGAGATACTCAGATGCAATTCGACTTGCGATCGCTGTGGTCATTATTGCTAGACAATTCATCTTCACCTGATCGCAATGCGTGGGCATTTGGTCACGCTTTGGTAGAATATTGGACACAGAAGATGAGTGTTGAACAATTACGCCAGAAGTTTAAGTTTTATCTGAACCAGCAACTGGACTTTGAAGAAAAGGAAACAGCGTAAGTATTTAACCGTAATATGGTAAGTAGTCGGACAAAAGAAAATGGTACTGTATTAAGTGCAAGTAAATCGCCCTCAAACCCTTACTGTTCCCTGTTCCCTGTTCCCTGTTCCCTAATCTCGACCGTTAACTTTAATTGTGTCCACCTACTTATGAATTAGGAAATATCCCGGTCAAACACTTTTGTACCACTAACATCAAGACGCGATCGCACGATGCCTACCCCTAGTCACCCCCTCGGAAAACCTGAATTTCGTCGCGAACATCGCTTAGGACTCGTCGTGTATGGTGGTGTTTCTCTCGCCATTTATATGAATGGCATCTGCCGCGAATTCTATAATGCAGTACGGGGTCGAGGTATCTATAAACTGATTAAAGCCCTAACAGATGCGGATATTGTTGTAGATATCCTCTCCGGAACGTCAGCCGGCGGAATTAATGGTGTGTTACTGAGTTACGCCCTTGCCAATAGCACCAAAGACACAGTTGTTGACTTTAAAGAATTTGGGCAAATTTGGCGTGAGAGTGGGAATATCCGCGAACTAATGCATCATCCCTCAACCCAGGAAACCCAACGGGAGTCGGTTTTGGATGGTGCTGGGTATTATCAAACAGCCCTAGCCGAAGCGTTTGAAAAAGGCATTTATAATCGCACGAATGCGCCAGATGGGGAGTGGGTATCTGAGTTGAATGAACTCGATTTATTTGTCACAGGAACTGACATTCTGGGACGAATTTACCAGCTATTTGATGATACAGGTCGAGTCATTGAAGTTAAAAATCACCGCCAGATTTTTCACCTCAAGCATCGTCAGGGACGGCACGAACCCTTTAATCCGGATAGTGACCCAGCGGATTTAAGTCGGACGCCAGAACAAACCTATCAATCCCTGGCAAAACTCTGCCGAATTACCTCCTGCTTTCCGGTGGCATTTCCAGCGGTTAATGTTGGCTTAAATAACGATGCCAATGACATTGATCAGCGTCTGATTCGATGGGGACAATTGGAAAGCCGTGACTTACCCGAACAACGACCGCCAGATGGTTATCAACTCCATTTTATTGATGGTGGGGTGTTAGATAATCGCCCCTTTAGTTACACGATTAAAGATATCTATTTTCGCACCGCTAACCGTCCTGTCGATCGCAAGCTGATTTATATTGATCCCAATCCCGATCGCTTCTTGGCAAATCCTAACTTTAATTCCATGGCGAAGCCTAGCACCTGGGACGTGCTTCAGGATGCGTTAGTTGGACTCCCGACGTATGAAAGCATTAGCAATGATTTGGAGTTAATCCAAGCCCAAAACGATAAAATCAGCCGCTATAACAGCATACTCGCTAGTGTGGAAGCACCCGATCCATCAACTCCTAGTATTTCCCACAAAATTACCGTCAATGAAGAGATTTACCTCCGCAGCCGCCTGATTGGTTTGCGCGATCGCATTCTCCCCCTGATTTTACGCATGGATCGACAGCAAACCACGGCTTCAGGGACAGATAAAAAAGTCATTTTAGATAAAACAGGACAACAGTTAATTGCGGGTATTACTAGCCCGACCAATAGTCAAGATAAAGATATAATTCTTCAACAAGCTAGTCAGCATATTCGTAATCTGGATATAGACTATGCGTTGAGGAAGCATTTCTACATTATTGATAAGCTATTTCAGCAGCTTGAGAAAACAACCGAAATCGCTGAATATAATAAGCAGCGATTACTCGTCAGTCGGTTAAATCGACAACTTAAACTGCTAGAAGTAATTCGCTTTACCTTAGATACATTACTCAGCCATCCGCAGGTTAGTGAATCTTTCTACAGTTTACTGGAGCAAAGTTTAGAAAATTATGATCCGGAATTTCAACAGCAGTGGCGCAAGCAAGTTTATGATCGTCTCTTGCGTTTGCACCGCTTTTTCTTTGATGCGGATGGTTTAAATGACCTGTCTCCATCAGGCTTAGATCAAAATCGCCTGGAGTTCGTTCCCGCCAACTTTTTTAAGACATTGCCCACCGCTGCGGAACAGTTAGGAGTAGCATTAAATCAGCTTCAAGAAAAACAGAGTAACTGGTTACCACAAAAACAGATTTCTAGTATTATTGCCCAATTCCAGCAAAAAATTCGCCAACTTGATGAAGATCCATCACTACTAAACCGTATTTGGTCGGATCAAAAATACAAGGATAGCGATCCAGAAAACTGTAGTCAACTGTTTTGCTCCATTCTTCATCAAATTAATCAGGCATCAGAACGGTTAATTCAAACCAGTAACCTCAACGATTATAAGGATATTCTCAATCGTTATCAACAGTTTTGTGACTTAGATCGGGTACTCTATCCCTTTGAATATTTAACCAATCTTTCTGAAAAAGATATAATTGAGACAATTCGCTTTAGTCCAGATGATGCTCAACTAGGTTTAGGTAAGGGAAAAACATTAGATGATAAATTGGCTGGGGATACCTTACAAGCTTTTGGCGGATTTTTTAAGAAATCCTGGCGTTCCAATGATATGTTGTGGGGGCGATTGGATGGACTCAATCGTCTTGTTGAAGCCTTAGTGACTCGTGAATCATTGCAGAATTTTCCAATTTTTTTAGCGCGACAAACCCAAGAACAAGGATGTACAGAAGATGAATACTTAGATCAACTGGTTCAAGACTGTTTTCCCAATTCCACCGCCAACACTCGTCAGAAACTCAAATCCCATCTTCGCTTATTAGCTGATCCAAATCTGTCTGATGCAGCGATGCATATTATTTTAGACGATCTGGTTTTAGAAGGTCATCGCTCAATTTTAATGACCGACTTAGAAACAGTAATTGAAGATGAAATCAGCGAACAACTAACCTGGAATCGCCAACGGGTTAAACCCACTGATCCTGATGATGTGGAACGATTACTGGCTCAACTCGGTGATCAACCACCTAGCTATCAACCCGTTCCAGGTTATTTTGAGAAAACGGTGAATACTCTAGCGGCAGCAAAATTAGCCAAAGATGCTATTGGTAGGTTCTCTCCCCAAGCCAAAGAAGACTTCTTTCGCAATCAATACCGGATTGGTAAAGAAACCATTTTAAAAGATATTCCCGGAATTGTGCTGGCAAATCTTGCTACTCGTGCGGCTTTAATCCTGCGAGATATTATGATTACGACTCTAGGAAAACAACGTGCAAAGAAACTTCAAGGGCTTTTAAGTTATCAATTTGTGAATAAGTCATTACAACTTGTCTATTGGTGGTTACAATTGAAAAGTCCCACCGCATTTCAGAGTCGCAATTTTATCGGTAAGCGACCGCTAATATTAGTTCTTCAGGTACTACTCCTACTCACTGCCATTATCTGTGTGGTAATTACTGTCTCTAATTCACCTATATCTACCGCCGTTGCCCTCATTGCTACAGTTTTGTTTTGGTTGTTAGGGTATGCGTGGAAAAAGTCTTAATTGTCATTTGTATGTATTGTCATTTGTCTTATGTCTTATGTTAAAAAGAATAGAGACTTCCATTTTAAAATTCATGTCATGTTATGAATGTCGATTTTGTAATGCTCTCATTTCCTGCTGCACATCCACAACAATCTGTAACGCCTCATTGAGTAAACGCCCATGTTCCGTCGCTTGGTCGCTAACTTGTAAAGCTGTCAGTGCCATGAGGTTATTATCAAATAATTCAGAATTGCATTTGATGAACTTGTCATTTTCCCTCAGAATTCGTTCAGTTTTTAAGGCTCGAATAATATCGTCACGGGTTAGCCGAAGTGCCTGAATAACTTGTTCCCGATTTGTTAATGCCACACCAGGATTACCAACGGCTTCAATTTTGTCATTAATATTAATGGCTTGAATCACTCGATTAAATCGGTTTACATCTTCAAATAGTCGAATTAAATTCTTGCATTTACGGCTAATGGCAATTTTGCGAATATCGTTGAAGAATAAGGTGATGGCAAGAATGGAAGGGCTCGCAATTAACAACTTAATATGTTCCGGAAAAACCTGGAGAAGTACAAACCCTGTTAAACTAATCAGGATAATAACCAAAAGGGTTTTCGTAATCTCCGCGATAAATTTAGGCAGAGTCGGTGGTTTCAGGACAGTATCAACACTTACTCCACTCAAATGTTTGAGTTCTCCTTTGGTAATTTTTAGTCCCTGTAAGTCAGGTTGCATTTTAGGTATGATAGTTTGACTCTAGCGATTCGGGCTTGGCTTAATCAGTGATACACCTAATTGTATCTTCCTCTGTATTAGCACATCCTACCTACTGGAGAAACCTGATGACTCATTCTTTAGTTCACTCAATTCGGCAAAAGTTCCAGTCGTGGTTTACCCAGGCGCAAGCCGCAGTAGCAATCGAGGATGAAGAGGTTGAGTTGCCCGATGGGATTCAGAGTCAACTGGGGCAAAAAATCCAGGAACTCCCCTGTTGTCAGACCTATCAAACCACAGTGCAAGAGGTGATCACCGCTGGGGTTGAAAACTGGCAACATCACCTGGATGCCGCCAATAGTTTGATCATTTTGGGCAGCCCCGTAGAACCAATTGCCAAAATTTTGAGCGATAGTCTGCAAAGCTGGCACAATCCCCCTGTAGAGGTATTCACACCTCTACCTTGCCGAATGCGCCCTCATGATCCATTAATCATGTCTCAACAAATTGAGCAAGCCCTGCAAGCCTACCCACAGATTGATGTTAAAAACCTTAACGATACTAGCGATCTGCTTGAGGCAAACTCCCTGGCTGATCGAAAGACATTGATGATGATTCCCTGTCTGGATCAATGTTTTCTGCGCTGTATTGGGGGTTGGAATAGCATTGAATACTTACGAGACATGATCATTCATAATCGCAATTGCTTTTGGGTTATAGGCTGTAACCATTGGGCTTGGGATTTTCTGGATTTTGTGTGCCAGATTAGCGCCTATTTTAGCGAGGTGAAACCGTTACCGGAACTAGATGGAGCGATGATTCAAACCTGGTTAAACCCGATTGCTAAAACGATGGTTGAACCAGACGCGATAGAAGACTCAGAAGATAATCTTAGTCAGGCATATTGGAAGACTCTTGCCAGTCAATCCTCTGGTGTTAGTAGTATTGCCTTTGGCGTATGGCTAAATAGCTTACGAATCGAGCGCGATCAACTAGAGGATGGTAATTTATCTCAATTGAACTTGAGCGAGACATCAACAACCAACAAAACCCGTTTTACCTTACGTCAAACTAAACCCACATTGCCTAGTTTGCCACCATTAACGGGGATTGACCGCTATTTACTTCATTCGTTACTAATTCATGGGCAGATGAGCCATGTCCATCTTGCCTTGAGCTTGGGTGAACCCGAAAGCCAAATCCAAGCTCGGATTCAGGGGTTATTGCGAGCCGGGGTACTAGCTAGCAGCAATGGCATGCTATCAGTACGTGCTGCCCATTATGCCAAGCTGAAGATTGAATTGACGAATAATAACTTTTTTGTTGGCGAGGATTAACCATGAATGTATCGGGTTTTGATCTGATCAGTTTTGTTCAGGCAATGTCGGCATTGTTGGCACAAATCGAGGCATCGGAAACCTTACCGCAACAAGTTCTTACCAATATTACACTGCAAAAAATTCTTCGTTCTCTCGTCGCTATTTTGATCGCTTATGGGAGCATGTTTGTCATTCAGTCGCTCACTAGCTGGATTTCAGAACGAGTTCCCCGCCGCTTTCGATTATTGATCAAACAATCTTTGCCCTTTTGGAAAGGGCTGATTTTGATCCTAACGGTTTCCTATCTCCTAAATCTGTTTCTGAACTTGTCTCAGGAGAACCTCCTCGCATTGACAGGCACGATCGCTATTGCCCTGGGTTTTGCCTTTAAGGATTATGTGAGTTCGATCATTGCAGGAGTAGTTGCACTGTTTGAAGCTCCCTATCGAGTGGGCGATCGCATTCAAATTGAAGAGCATTACGGTGAAGTGGTGGGCTATGGTTTGCGTGCCATCCGACTCAAGACTCCTGACGACAACATTGTCACTATTCCCCACAACAAAACCTGGACTGAAGCCGTCTCCAATGCCAACAGCGGAGAGCTAGAAGCTCAGATCCTCACTGACTTTTATTTTGCTCATACTGTAGATGCGGAACAAGTCATCCAGATTCTGTACCAGGCAGCTTACAGTAGCAAATATACGCAGCTAAAGCTCCCCATTGTCGTTGTCATGCAAGAACAAATGTGGGGTACTCAGTTCAAGCTGCGGTCTTACCCAATGGATGCCCGCGATGAATTTATCTATAAAACCGATCTGATTCGCCGTGCCAAGCAAGCCTTTGCTCGCCAAAATTTACCTTACCCAAAGTTATCAGATATCCAAAACAATGACAGTTGCCCCTGATCAGCTAAAGTTTAAATTTGTCCGGTGAGGGCTTGAGGAACAAGTGAAAATCCTGGCTCTCTTAGACTGGTTATGGCAAATTAGCATTTTAAATGAACTTAAATCATTTAATAGCAAAAGATCTAACAAAATAAAAAACTGTTTTATTGGAATTGTTTTTTTGAATCTCCATGATTCTTGCTTGGCAAGGATTAGTGAGGTTATTTTGTAGTAATTTATCATGGTTAGTCTAGAAGAGCGATTTGAATTTTTCTTTTATGTCCTAATCTTAGGGCGTAGTGCTATACAATATATAACCCGTTTTAACGGGTTTTAGCTTTAAGCCAGAACTTTAGTTCTAGGCTTAATTATGGGGAGCATTCTAACAAGCTCTGTATAAAATTAAACCGAGTCTATGTTTAAAATATTATTCCGTCAAGTATTTGAATTTTTCTTCTGAATGATTTGCTCATACCACTTCATTAAAGGAGTTGCACTAATTCCATGTATAACAATGGATGTTACAACAGTTATAGAAGTTATCCAAGCAATTTTTGCACCCAATTCCCCCTCTAAACTCTTGCCAAGAGCATAGGAAAGATAGTACAGAGAGCCGACTCCTCGAACGCCAAACCAACCAAATAGACAACGAATAGCTGGGTGAAACCGTGAGCGAGGTGACTGAGAAAAACCTAAGTTAGTCGTGCTAATCCAAGCACCTAAAGGTCGGATGGCAAAAATTAATAATCCTGCAATTAGAAGGGCTTCGCCACCAAATTCGAGAATTGGCTCAATTCGCAGCAGGGAACCTAACAACAGAATCGTTCCCACTTCCATCAATTTTTCAAGTTGTTCGGTGAATTCCAGTTGAGAAAGTCGCCGATTAGGATTAGAATGACTCCGCTGTACCATTAACCCAGCAACAAATACCGCCAAAAATCCGTAACCGTTAATAACTTCTGTTAGCGCATAGGTGATTAAAATAATGCTGAGACCAATAAAGTCCTCCATTAACACATCAATAGAGCGAAAGTTTTGGAGCTGCTGCTTAATCCACATAACTCCCTTTCCCACCAAAATACCCATGGCAATTCCAGCCGCGATCGCCCAAATCAAATCAACAAAAATCCATTGTGTCAACCAAGTTTGCCAATTGTCGTTTTCTAACCAATGAATTCCAAAATAGACAAAAGGAAAAGCTAACGCATCGTTCAATCCCCCTTCAGACGTTAGACCAAATCGCAACTCATCTCTATCTCCTATATGTGCCAATTGGACTTCGGATGCCAACACCGGGTCAGTTGGTGCAAGAATTGCCCCCAACAAAACAGCCGCTCCCCAGTTCAGATTCAATAACCAATGGCTAATTGCTGCTATGGCAAAAATTGAAATCGGCATAAGAAAAGCGATGAGCCGAATTGTTGATTTCCAAGCTCTTAATTTCAGAGGGCGATTCATTTTTAAGCCGCAACTAAACAGAGAGACAATCACCACAAATTCTGTGATACGCTCCAAAAATTCCGTTCGGATCTGAAGTTGAATCAGATTAGCTCCATAAGGACCAAGACAAATTCCCACAACTAAGTAAATGAGAGCGTAAGAAAGAGGTAATCGCTTAATCCAGCCTGAACCTATTGTGACCAACAGGAGCAGTAAGCCAATGACCAACAAGGCAAGAATATAGATATCCACAAAAGTAATACCTTATTTAACAATGGGAAAGGCTTTCTAAGACGACACGGAAAGGCGATACTTTAATCCGTCTCGACGTATCCTTTTAGAGTCCCTGGTTTCATATCAGGGAGAGGTTAATTTACTCACTCACTAACGCCAACTGGACGAACGACTAAAATACCGATCGCGTGCTTGATCTTGCCTACATACTGCTGTAAATCTTGGGAAATTGTCACCTCTCCAGCGGGTGAGGCATGAATTAAACGAATTCTACCATCTGGCTGGCGATCAATGAATCCGGTATGGGTGACATCTAATCCCGCAATAGTCGTAGCGATGCCAATAATATCTCCAGATTGTAGCTGATCATAGCTGTGGTGAATTTGCTCGGTGGGAATATAGTTTAAGGGAACAGCATTAAGCTGATCTTCCATCTCTAAAATACACTGGTAATTTGCCTGATTATTCACCAGTTGAGGATAACGGTGGCGGTGGGTACTCATGAAATTAAGCTGCTTATTTAACGAGATTCCTCCCAGCGCCTGGGTAATATTGGCTACGGTTCCCCGTTTCTCGTTATCCTGAACCCAAGCCGAGAAATAATGCAAACGGCTACAATAGCCATCGAGTTGACCATTCTGATAACGCTGATCGCGAAGATAATTGACAAAGGTGGGATAGGAATAATCGTGTTGTGCTACAGTTCGTGCGATCGCGAGTACGGTTTCCACAAATAGCACACAGTCAAATGCCTGAAGCGTTACCACCAAGGTTTCGTCCAGCGATTGATCTAATAAGCCTGCCTTATAGGGTGTCCCCACAAATCGGTGTGCGATCGCCTGTATAATATCCGTCATCGGTTGCTCCTGCAGGTGCTGGGCAATTGCCCAGTCCATAACGTGCTGGAACTGTTCCCTCTCCTCTGGTGCAGGATTCATCGATTCTGAGACAGTAACATTTGAAGTATCGGTCAGTAACGTCTGGGAAGGGGGAAACATCAAGTCAGAATAATCTATCAGTTCCTCGTTCTCTGCTTCCCAGACGTAGCAAGCGGCGTCTCTACAGACTTCCCCTCCTCCTAGAGTATCCTCAGAACGAGTTGCCGCTTGACTAACCGATATAGAATCATAGTCCTGAGCTTGAAAGGCAAGATCTGACGTAAAACCGCCAGAAATTGCCAATCCCACAAAAGCCCAGCCAAACATTGTTCTCATTATTTCTCCTACTGCCCCAGCTTAGAAGGGCGAGTTTAGTCAAGTTATCGGTTTTCTCAATTAAGGTTATCGGTAAAATCCGCCCTTACCCCCTCCAGACGCGCCTGCTCATAGTTTGCCACAGCGCGATCGCGAGTTCTATATAGTAGGTTGGGTTTCGCTATCGCTCTACCCAACAGGTTCTCTTCTATAGTTGGGTGACTCTTCATTGGACTTTGCCACAGCGCGATCGCTAGACCATTGATGCAGTAGGAGTTAGACAAAGATTGTCGCCCTAAAACAGCTAACTTGGGTCTGTCAATTGCGCCTCAAGGCTATAAACTGAAGGATGCATCAAGATTAAGACGATTTTATTTAAGCTGTGCGAAAAATAGTCATTGCCGGTAACTGGAAAATGTTCAAAACTCAAAGGGAGTCCTCTGAGTTTTTGCAAGAATTTATGCCCAAGCTGGAGCAAACGCCCCCAGATCGGGAAGTTGTTCTGTGTGTTCCCTTTACAGATTTAGGAGTGATGTCCAAAAATCTGCACAATAGCCGGGTGCAGCTAGGGGCGCAGAATATCCACTGGGCAGATGAAGGCGCTTTCACCGGGGAAATTTCTGGTCCCATGTTGACCGAACTCGGCTTGCGTTATGTCGTTGTCGGTCACAGTGAACGGCGTCAATACTTTGGTGAAACGGACAAAACCGTGAACCAGCGCCTCCTCGCCGCCCAGCGTCACGGGTTAATTCCGATTCTTTGCGTCGGTGAAACAAAGCAACAACGGGATGCTGGAGAAGCGGAATCTCACATCAGCCAGCAACTTGTAGAAGGCTTGGTGGATGTGGATCAGCAGCAACTGGTGATCGCTTATGAACCGATCTGGGCAATTGGCACAGGGGATACCTGTGAAGCCGCAGAAGCCAATCGGATCATGGGTTTGATTCGCTCTCAACTGAAAGTTGCGGATGTACCAATTCAGTACGGGGGTTCGGTCAAGCCGGCGAATATTGATCAAATTATGGCGCAACCTGAAATTGATGGGGTGCTAGTTGGCGGAGCCAGTCTTGATCCGGGGGGATTTGCCCGAATTGTCAATTATCAGTAGTTCATGGGTCATGGTTCATTAGTTAGGGTTCATTTGTCGAAAAAACAGATCGATGCACAAATCGATGATATGACTTGCTTCTGTTCGGGAAGCGAGTATGACAAATGACATAAGACGAATGACAAAGAACAAATGACAAATGACAAAGGACAACTAACCATCCGAGAACGTTCTTTCTGTTGGGGAGAACGTACCTACCTCATGGGCGTTTTAAATGTGACGCCGGATAGTTTTAGTGATGGGGGGGAGTTTAATACCCCAGCAGCAGCTTTGGCACAAGCTCAACGGCTGGTCGAGGCGGGTGTGGATATTCTGGACATCGGCGGACAATCAACCCGACCGGGGGCTGAGGAGGTTTCGGAAACCGCAGAACTTCAGCGTGTACTCCCTGTGGTCAAGGCGGTACGTTCGTCACTGTCCGTCCCTATCTCCGTGGATACCACGAGAGCCTCTGTCGCCAAAGCAGCGGTGGCGGTGGGGGCGGATATTGTCAATGATATTTCCGGTGGCACGTTTGACCCGGATATGTTTCCTGTGGTTGCCCAATTGGGTGTGCCAATCATTTTGATGCATATCCGGGGAACTCCCCAAACCATGCAAAAGCTGACCGATTATCATGACCTCATCGGCGAAATCTACGAGTTTCTAGAGGGTCAAATTCAGGTGGCTGTCAATGCGGGAATTGTGCGATCGCGCCTGATCATTGATCCGGGGATTGGGTTCGCCAAAACCGCTGAACAAAATATACAACTGCTGCAACAACTTGCTGCTTTTCGTTCCCTCGGTGTGCCTATTTTAGTCGGCGTGTCTCGCAAACGTTTTATCGGTCACATTCTTAACCAACCTGACCCCAAGCAACGAGTCTGGGGAACGGCGGCGGCTTGCTGTGCAGCTATTGCGGCAGGATCTGATATTCTCCGGGTTCACGATGTTGCTCAAATGCACGATGTCTGTCGGGTTGCTGATGCCATCTGGCGGTAGTATGAGTCAACTTAAGCTACAGCCCTCACCCCCAGCCCCTCTCCCAAGCTTGGGCGAGGAGATCAATAAGGAAAGGGTAAATCTATTCCACAATTTTAGCTGTCCCACGCCAGTAGAGTAGGTGTTTCGTCTGATTGTGAATTTTTGTAAAGAAATTTAGCGAAACCTTGCAAAAATCGCCCTAAAAACTCATAATTCTAATCTGATGGCGATATATAGATCAGCGTCATCCCAGCAACGATCAACCTGGAGTACAGATAGCCTGATCAATCAATTGTTGTCAAGTCATCAAAAGCCGTATTTGAGTTAATGAAAAAGTACCATCAAACGGTAAAATAAAAATTGTTATTGACCTCTCTACTGGAGTTTGGATGATCAATTGAAGCTAGGTGGAACAAATTCGTTAAGTCATAATGATAGAAGACGATATAACGTTCGTCTATCTAGAAAAACCTGAATAAAAAGCCTTTGAATTATGAGGCAAATCAGACCCTTCAATTGCCAGACAAGTCAATTCCCATCGAGTAGCCATAAGAGCCAAAAAGTCTTAGCTCTTATGAGTCTAAGCTAAGCGGTTGGCATCGTTCAGCCCAAAGCCAAAACGCTAACAAAACTGATTGAAGTAGCATTTTGCCTGTACAATCAGAAATGGCAGACGTTGGCATCGTTTGTTTTCATCTATACTTTGGCAAATTTGTTAAGTTTTCTCTAAGAGACAGGAGTATCGCTAAATGTTCAGTTTTTTAAAATCTAAAAACAAATCGTCAGAAGCTCCGAAAAGCAAAAAAAGTAAAGACTACTTTTTGGAGCTAGACGATACGGGGGCAGCCAAAGCGGAACCGGAAGCCAAGAAACCGGAACCCGCTAAAGAAACCAAAGCTCCAGAAGCAGAAGCGAAAAAGCCAGCAGCGAAGAAGCCAGCAGCTAAAGCGGCTAAAGCACCAAAAGCCAAACCGCAAAAAGCTGCACCCCAGGCGACGCCAGCAGCGGCTAGCAATGGCAAAGCCGAGCCTCAACCAGGACTCACCTTTGCACCAAACAACTTACTGCCACTCAAAACCAATAGTAGTCGGCGGCGTCCAGGTCCGAGTATGAATAATTTCCTAGAGATGGCACGTCAGGTGCAGCCTCCTCGCTCATAAGGTGTTGATGTAGAGACGCGCCATGGCGCGTCTCTACAATTGTTCCCTGTTCCCTGTTCCCTGTTCCCTGTTCCCTGTTCCCTGTTCCCTGTTCCCTCCCCTCACCATAAAACTTATTCAGCAGCCCCTAATTATTTTTCAGAAAAACCAGTCCACTGTATAGTTCAAAAGCAGAATCCCAGAGGCTTTCTTGACGGCGAAACAAGTCAATGTGAGCGGGTAAACGAGTCAGCATTTCTTTGTAATCGAGAGCCGTTTCAGCAAAATTGGTGAAATCTGACCAAACAGGGGTTTGAGGACGTTGGCGGTTGAGAAAATCCCGCAGTTTATTCCAGTTGATTCGATTAGTTGTATGGCTTAGGGAAGATGGGGATTTTCCCTGAGTTGGGTGGTTCTGTGGCTGGGGGGATAGTTCAATTCCCTGTTGAAATTGATAATCGCGATCGCATAAACGCAGGATAGTTTTTCTCGTCGGTAAATGCAAGTCGCAAAACTGGGCGTAGTCTTGGGTTTGAGTCTTACGCTGTAATTTACCACGAGCGTCAACATCCACCACTTGTTCAAAAATAGGTAAGCGTCCTTCCACCAGTTGACTCACTTGGGACCACTGGAAGGGGAGGGAACCCAGTTGACCTTGATCATTTTCGCAGACAACGGTGGCTTCCTGAGAACTGACTTGGGAAAAATAATGAACCCTAAACACATTTAGGGATTGAATCTCCGCCAAAATTGCCCAAAAACAGGGAACTGAACCCTGCTTGAGGGATGACGCATAAAATTTTAATTCGCCAATGGGTCCAACTCGATACAACCGCCAACCGCGTGTCGGGAGTTGTAGGCGGGCGGTATAGGGATCGATTTGCATAATCTTCGCCAAGGTTTGGGCGGCGATGGGTTTGGCTTCAGGTTCAATGGGTTCGAGGACTAAAATACCGAATTGAGTATTTTCGGGGTCAGCCGTGGCTTGGGCTAACGCTTGGCGGCGTTTTTCCTGTTCCATGGCTTCTAAACGCTCCAATCCCTGACGCGCTTGGGTCATGACTTTAGGATGCGTTGTATTTTTAAGTAACTTGCGGTAAGCGGTTTCTGCGGCGTCTGGCTTACCTGTGGCTTCGTGTAAACGTCCGATATAGAGTTGCACCCACGGGTTATTAGGGTCTTCCTTGGCTAACTGTTTAAGTAACCGAGCCGCTGTGCGGTAATCTTTTTGTTTAAAGGCATTAGTAACTTGGTCAAGCATGATTTTGTCATTTGTCATTTGTCATTTGTCATTCGTCATTTGTCATTCGTCATTTGTCATTTGTCATTCGTCATTTGTCATTTGTCATTTGTCATTTGTCATTCGTCATTTGTAAAAGATTGTCACTTTTATGTCTCTAAACTAGCAGCAATTAAAGAAAGAGCCATGAGGGGGGCGGTAACAGCGCGTAAAATTCGGTGTCCTAGGGAAACGGGTTGAAATCCAGCCGCGATCGCTTGTTCGATTTCTTGGGGTGTCCAGCCGCCTTCGGGTCCTGTTGCAATGGTGATGATAGGGCGTTTTGACCCTTCGCTGCGTTCATCTGGAACCGGGTTTTGAATGTAGGGGCGGGTTTTACTATTATCGCTGGTTGTCACCCTGATGTTGCTAAACCCACCCTCATCTCCCTTATTTTGCCCATCTCCCTGATCAATAACCTCTAGCTTAGGTAAGCAATTTAACAGATGAGGAACGTTACCCCGTGCGACACAAATATAGCAGTGAGTGATGGAGTCGATAACTTGTTTAATAGCTGAGGTAAAGTCCAAGGGATCAACAATTGTGGGTACAATCTGACGTTCCGATTGTTCGGCGGCTTCTTGGGCGATACGTCGCCAGCGTTCCAGTTTGCGGGGACTGGGGTTGAGAATCGTGCGATCGCTCTTAATTGGTATGATATCGGTTACACCGAGTTCGGTTGCAGCGGAGATAATATCCTCAAATCCACTCCCCTTGGGCATCGCGGCGATTAGGGTAATTACATAAGGTAATTCGGTTTGGATGGGGATCGATTCAATAATTGTCGCCTGGGTTAGGTTCGCCATTAACTCACTCAACCACCAGTTTCCCTGTCCATCCATGGCAATAAAGCGATCGCCTTCAGTCAGTCGCAAGACTCGCACCAGGTAATGCTGTTGGCTTTCGGTGAGGAGAATCTGTTGGTTTTGTCGTTGCGTGGGTGAGATAACTAACCGTTGCAGGTTCATAGTTGATTGTTGATGGATGAATTTTTTACAGAATTAGCGATGGTGCAGGTTCCCTCGCGATTTATCCGAGGGATGAAGCCGAGCGAGTCGTAAAGACAGCGGGATTCATCCCGCAATGATTCCCTTAAGTGATATGATAGAACCCTAAACAGGGAGGTGATATTATTGTACGGTTGCCAGCAAGTATTATTAAACCCAAACAAAGAGCTAGCCGCCGTTCTAGAGTTTATTTGCACTGAAGCGAATAACTTAATGAACTGCGGCATTTATTATGCTCGTCAAATCTGGTTTAAGCGTCGGCGAATTATCGGCAAATACGACTTAGAAAAGGAGTACAAAAACAACAAACACTTCCAAGCTCTCTACTCTCAAGCAGCCCAACAAGCGCTAAGAACAGTTAGCGAATCTTTTAAGTCATTCGGTGGGTTGATGAAGGCGTTCAGAAAAGGAAAAATGGCTGATCACCCTAGACTGCCTAAGTATTTAAAGAAAGGTGGTCTTTCTGCTGTCAGTTATCCTAAGCAGGCTTTGAAGATTAAAGATGGTCGAATCAGAATACCGCTAGGAAAGCTGGTCAAGACATGGTTCAAGATAGCGGATTTCTTCATTCATAAGCCCTCTAACCTTAACTTTAAAGACGTTAAAGAACTGATAATCCTTCCCCGCAACGGTTACTTCTATGCTGAGTTTGTCTACCTTCTGCCTTCTGTAACAGCAGATGTAGATCCCTCACGAGTGCTAGGAATCGACCCCGGACTCGACAACTGGATGACCTGTGTCTCTAACGTGGAGACCAGCTTTATTGTTGATGGACGCAAACTAAAGAGTCTTAATCAGCTCTACAACAAACGGGTGGCAACCATTAAGTTGGGGAAAGCTCAGGGATTTTGGAACGAAGAATTAGCCTCTCTCGCAGAAAGGCGCAATAGGCAAGTAAGAGATGCGGTTAATAAAGCCGCTCGTGTCGTTATCAACCATTGCCTCCAACATCGAATTGGAACAGTCGTTTTCGGTTGGAATCGACGCAATAAAGACGGGATTGAGTTAGGGAAAAAGACGAACCAAGAGTTTGTCCAAATTCCTACCGCTCGTCTCAAAAACAGGATTGAGCAACTGTGTGAGCAATACGGAATTCAGTTCGTAGAAACTGAAGAAAGCTACACCTCTAAAGCTAGTTTTCTCGATAACGATCCTCTACCTGTATTCGGCTCCAAGCCGGAAGGGTGGATACCGAGCGGGAAGCGAGTAAAGCGCGGAATGTACCGCACCAAAAATGGAGAATTCGTCAACGCCGATGCTAACGGTGCTGCCAATATCCTCCGCAAAGTAGAGATACAGCTAGGTCTTGACCTAGCCAAGGTCCGTAGGGCGTTTTTGACTGCGCCATCCAGGGTTTTTCTCTGGAACTCTAAGAAGATGAAACTTTCATGACGCGGCTTCAGCCCGTCCCGTAGTATCCTCTTAGAATCCCCCGCGTTTTAACCGGGGGAGAAGTCAATGGGTTGTGCAGTTTGGGCGTATAAGGGTTGGATTGGTGAGTTTTATCCGCCGAAGAGTCCAGCAGGGGAATTGCTGCATCTGTATAGTCAACGGTTGAGAACCGTTGAAGGCAATACCACATTTTACGCCATTCCCAGTTCAGAAACGATCGCGCAGTGGAAATCCCAGATGTCACCGGGTTTTCAGTTTTGCCCTAAATTGCCGCGATCGCTAACTCATAATAGATTATTGAAACCCTCAATTGCAGAGGCGTTAGCGTTTTTGGAGAGGATGCGAGGGTTAGGAGAACATTTAGGTCCGGTGTTTGTCCAACTTCCCCCCAGCTATGAACCCGCATTCCTAGAGGATTTAGCCGCCTTTCTCAAAGCATGGCAGAAAACGGAGGTTGCGATCGCACTAGAAGTGCGTCATCCTGATTGGTTTGAATCCCCCCACGCTAGTCATCTGAATGAACTGTTAACCCAATTAGAAGTCGGACGAGTATTATTGGATAGCCGACCGGCTTACAGTCACTCAAATCTTTATAAAACGCCCTTAGACGTTCGCAAGCCAAGACTCCCTGTGCAACCCGTCGTAACCGCAGAATTTAGTTTCGTTAGGTTTATTAGTCATCCTGATCAACAGGTGAATCAGCCATTTTTCCAAGAGTGGGTAAAATGGGTGGATCAGGAGTTAAAGTTAGGGCAACAGATTTATTTTTTCGTTCACTGTCCCATTGAAGACTACTCTCCAGCTAATGCGCGACAGTTTCAGCAATTATTAGAAGAAAATGGTGTACTTATTCCTCCGTTACCGTGGAATCAGATTGATCACTCACCCATACAATTAAGTTTGTTTTGATAGGAATGGATATATAAATAGGGGCTGCTGAATAAGTGGTGTGGTGAGGGGGAGCGGGGGAAGCCGGGGAAGCTGGGGAAGCTGGGGGAGCAAGGGTAAATTTTTCCTGAGCAAGGTGATGCCATTCTTATGAGGAATGCTACCCGATTTCATTAAATCAAACCCTCTGTCAATAAAGCTCAAAGTATTGATGGGCTTTGCGGTTTTGGCTTTGTGCAGCAAGCCCTAAATAAGGCAAAAGTACCCGATGAAACCATATCACCTTGAATCCTGGTGTAGGGGCGACCCGCTTGCACAAATCAACAACTGTATCTACTCAATGTGATCGGGTCGCCCTTGACTAAGGTTGATATTACAGTACTTTTCATGTTTATGGAATACACAATTGTATTCACTTGCTTTGCGGCTCAAGCCTTGTCTGTAGTCCACTAACTTGAAAACCGCTTTAAAATCCTTTACTGATTTGGGTTTCCTTGCGTCAACCCAACCGACAACCTATTTTAGTTTCGCTGTTATAAGACAGGTTAAAACATAACTTAGTATGAGATACTCCCTGGCGATCAAGCTTCAATGACAACTCGTAAATTGCCGCGTTTCCGCACAACTCGACAGGCAGTTGCTCCACTAGAGCGCTCAAATTCTAAATCTAATGCGGTTTGCCCAATTTTTAGGTTTTGCAGTGACAAATACTGCACGGATTCCGGTAGAGTAGGATGAACAATTCGCAGACAATTCCTGGGCGTATCGGGTACTAAATTAACCATCACCTGTAGGAGTTGGAAAATCGTCCCTGTTGCCCAGGCTTGCGGCGAACACGCCACAGGATATCGCACGGGTGTGCTATCGGGGGTGCGTTCATAGCCACAAAAGAGTTCCGGTGGACGATAATAGGGTTGTTGCACCGTCATGTCGATAATACCCTGAGCCACCTCCAACGCCTGATCCACTAATCCGAGCGATCGCAATCCGGCAATAATCATCCCATTATCGTGATGCCATACTGATCCGAGGTGATAACCCATGGGATTATAGGCGGGAGATAAGCTACTTAAGGTGCGAATTCCCCAGCCACTAAACATATCCGGCGCTTGCAATCGTTCGGCGACATTGTGCGCTTTGTCCTTTGATAAAATATCTAGTCCTAGACAATGCCCCGGATTAGAGGTGATACTATCTACAGGCTTGCCCTTACCATCCAACGCCAAGGCACAATAACCGCGATCGGGGAGCCAAAAGTCGCGATTAAAGCGGGTTTTCAGGGCTTGGGCTTCCTCATGCCAACGTTCTGCCAAATCTAACTGCTTTTTGCTACGCGCAAGCTGACTTAAGCGCATTTTCGCCGCATAAACATACCCTTGCACTTCCGCCAGCGTAATCGCCCCTTCCGCTAACTTCCCTTTGGCATCAACGATACAGTCTCCTGAGTCTTTCCATCCCTGATTCCGAAGTCCCCCCTTCGACTTGCATTCATAGCTAATATATCCTGTCTGCTGACAACGGCGATCAATCCAATCCATCGCCGCTAACGCATTATCCCATAACCGATCCAACAGTTCCTGATCATAAGTCCAGGCATAATAATCAGCATAGAGCATCAACCACAGCGGCGTGGCATCGACCGTACCATAATAAGGCGTGTGGGGGAGTTCGCCACAACGAGCCATTTCACCCAGACGCAACTCATGGAGAATCTTACCGGGTTCTTCTTCCCGCCACTCGTCCTCAACTTTACCCTGATACTCCGCCAGGGTAATCAGCGTTTGACGCGCAATCCCCGGATCGAGGATCAGCGTTTGGGTTGCAGCAATCAGGGAATCCCGTCCAAATAACGTGGAAAACCAGGGAATCCCAGCACAGAGAATCTTACCCTTGCCAAAGGTTTGACCTAAAAGATAGATATCCTGTTCAGCGCGTTCAATAATCTGGTTTAAGACTCGATTATCCGTGCGAATCCGAGTCACACCCTCTCGCCAATCCCGCTCCTCCGTCGCCTCAGCCGCGATCGCTTGTTTTAGAGTTGTCGGCGCTTTTACCACAGAAGCCGGACGATTGTCAATAAAGGGTTGTACCCGATACCCCAATTGCTGGGTTTCATGAGAACCCAATTTCAACCGCCAAATTGCCGTATATCCCTTAAACTCATCAGGCTGACGGTGATAAAACTGAATTCGAGACTCCATCAACACCTGATCCAATCCCTGATAGGCTAAGGTAAGTTCGCCCGTTTCCTCAACCAAGGATTGTACATCGCAGTCCAAAGCATTATCCTCTTGAGGGATAACCTGTCGCATTAAAGTCCCTATCTGCTGACGGAGATAACCGCGAATTTGGAATAGATCGGCAAAATCGGCATCAAAACTTAAACTGAGTTCAAACTCAACAGGTTGGGTACTATAGTTGGTAATCTTCAGGTCTTCAAACAGTCCACCCTGTAGTACAATATTGCGTTGAATGCCAATCGTTTCCGCCGGAATACGTCCCTCAACATAAGGATTAGCACAGAGAACCGAAAGGGCAAAACCCCGTCCTGCTGTACTGCTGAGTAAAATGGGTGAGAGTCCCTCAATTTGTAAATCTAGGTGACTGAGAAACCGACTATCTTGACAAAATAACCCCAAGCTTTTGTCCGATTCGTCATCAAGACATCCGGCAATATTGCCTAGGGGATCAGTAATCAAGAATAGGTCGTCATCTTTCATCGTAAGTGTCGATTGGAGTCGTTTTGTCGTCCTGCATTGCAACTCTGGAATCGGCACTTGTTCAGCCGGTGCAAAGGTTCTACCGTTGAGTTCAACGATATTTAGATCCGTTCCAGTTTTTTCATTGAGGGTATTTGTATCAGACATTGTTCATAGTTCCTCCTAAAGATGCTTGCGCCCGCCCCGACGAACTTACTTCTGCCTTCTGTTTTACAGCACTTTTCATGTTTATGGAATAAAAAATTGTATCCACTTGCTTTGCGGCTAAAGCCTTGTCTGTAGTCCCCTGAGTGGATTGTAATGTAAAATAAGTCAATTGTAGGGGCGGGTTTAGGAACTTAATTAATGGGGACACCGATACCTGAACAACGAAACCCGCCCGGATTCAATGAACAAAAAAATGTAATGGGGTAAGCTTGATTTTAGATAGCCCAAAGCTTGCTTTTCACCCTATCGGAGTTGTTTTACTCACTGCTGCTACTGTAGTCTATCAACTTGAAAACCGCTGTAAATTTGGATCTTCCACAGTAACTCCGGCTTTTGCCTTCAAGAATCAAAGGGAATACCGACAATGTGAATAAGGGCGGGTTTTGTTTTTAAGTTATCGGTGATCAGCTAGTTTTAGTCCCTAAACCCGCCCCTACAATTGACTAATCTAAATATGACGATCTCCACAGTTAATTTTATTGTCCCTACCTACTTAATCCGGTCTTTCTCAAGCAGACTAATAAGTAGTCGGGCAAAATTAAAGTTGACAGTTGAGATTGGGAAGGAACGGGAATCAACAGCAATTCTAGTCCTGAAGTGTTTCTATGGTCACGGTTAATCCTTGCTCCTGAAGCAAATTAAGAATTTCTTGGGCATTCTCGCGACTACTAAATAATCCCACTTGCATCATTAATTTTCCATTGTAAGAAGTACGAAACGCCCCAGGAATTAGCGATCGCACTAAGGTTTGCTGATCATCAGTTGCGGCGGCGACTAATACCCGATAACGCCCTTCCGGTGCGGTTTCTAGGGGCGGTTCCTGGGGGGTGGCGGATGGGTTGTTGCTACTGAGTACAGGAATAGAATCCCGTCTGGGAAACTCTTGTGCATTAACCGTGATATCTCCCATCTCGGCTTCAGGTGTCGAGGTGGCTGGTGTGGATGTATCAGGTATCGCCGTCTCGGTTGGCGAGGGGACGGAAATATCGATGATCCGGGGAACGGTTGCGGCTGGTGTCGCTGGGTTAGTTGGGTTCTGTTGAGACTGGAGACTGGCGGGAACCGGAAAAGACGCGGCGGAAATGGGCGAGGTTGAAGAGGATGTGTCTGTCTGATCTCCGGCGGCGGGTTGAGTCTCAGTTGATTCTGGGGGATTCGCCACCGATAGGGAGATGTTTCTCCAGTCAGAGGGAAATGTGGTGGGAAGGGTTTCTAACTGGGAGATAGTTGTCTCCGGTTCAATGATGGGGGAAACACTTTCAGGAGTTGGCGAAGGATTCGCAGTAGTGGCAACGGGTTCAGATACCGATTCGGTTTCGGGAATACTCGTAGTCGTGGGGGATTCAACCGAGGGTGAAGGACTGTTGCGATCTGCGCTTCGCAGCGGCGCTTCGCCATCGCCACTTAATTCCAAAGTAGCGTTTTCCCGATCAATAAACACATTCTCCCGCACATCTGCTTGTAATATCCCCGCCACCAGAATACCGTCGCCACCATTGTTATAAAAGTAATTGCTGCGAATGGTTGGCGCACTATTGCCTTTCACCACAATTCCGGCGCTGGTATTTTCCGTAAATGTATTATCCACGACTATCGGGGAACTGGATTCAATCCATAACCCATAGCCTTGAGGATTGGGATTAGTAATCGTCACACCCGTTACCGTGGCGGGGTTTGCTGCCAGAATGGTAATATTCTGCTCAGATACGGTGGGACTTTCAAACATGCCCCCCCCTTGAATGATAATATTCTCCCCTCTGGTGCGGGGATTTCCTTGCAACGTGACGCCATCGGGCAAAATTAAAGGGAAGGTTTCACCCGTTTGGGAACTATAGACTCCCGGCGTTAATCGAATCACCGTATTCGGTTGCGCGACTTGTAAGGCTTTGGCAATAGTTTTGAACGGGGAATCCATATTACCATTACCATTAATATCATCCCCAGTTATGGGGTTAACCAACAACACTTGGGTGTCTTGCTGATTTTGGACAACAAGGTGCTGAGGATTCGGTGTTAACTGTGCTACAGCTTCCAGAGGAGTCAGGGTGATGCAGCTAAGAGAAACCACAGCGATCGCGCCTATCCTACACCGGATGAGACGTCGGTGGTGGAACCATTGAATTGGGTAGGGCTTAACCATCTGCTGGGGTGTGAATCTCAACAAACATGCTTTGAGTTTACTGTACTCAGTTGCACTAGAATAGCTAATTAACAATGGTTCTACAATATTTAAATAATTCCCGATAGTTTATGAGTTACTCAAAACTCGGTCAACGATTAACAGCCACTACCCTGTTAGGATAAAAAATCATGTGGAGCAGTTGGCGATGAGTGGGTACAACGGTTGGATAGATCAAGAACCAGCAGTTTGCCGAATTTTAGATGCGAATTTAGACCGAGCCAGAGAAGGCTTACGGATTATCGAAGAGTGGTGTCGCTTTGGTCTAAATAGCGTCCAGATGGCGAGTGAATGCAAACAGATGCGCCAAGAACTCGCCCGTTGGCATAGTCGAGAGATTCGCGCCGAACGGGATACGCCTGGTGATTTGGGGACGGAACTCTCTCATCCCCAGGAAGAACAACGCGCCAATATCCAACAGGTTTTGCAAGCGAACCTGTGTCGGGTTCAGGAAGCCTTACGGGTACTAGAAGAATATGGTAAGCTTCATAGTCCCAGTATGGGAGCCGCTTGTAAGCAAATGCGCTATCGGGTCTATACCCTAGAAAGTCAGTTGCTAATCTACCACCGTTATCAACGGCTGAAGCGATCGCAGCTTTATTTAGTTACCTCTCCCTCAGACCAACTCTTACCCACGGTAGAAGCGGCGCTACAAGGGGGACTGACATTAGTTCAATATCGGGAAAAGGGTGCTGACGATTTAGTCAGACTCGCTCAAGCCCAGAAACTACGCCAGATGTGCCACCACTATGGGGCATTATTGATTATGAACGATCGCGTGGATTTGGCTCTGGCAATTGATGCCGATGGTGTTCATTTAGGACAGCAGGATTTGCCAATCGCTGTCGCCCGAACACTCCTGGGACCCCATCGAATTATTGGTCGGTCTACCACAAATCCTGAGGAAATGCAACAGGCAATTACAGAAGGCGCGGATTATATTGGCGTTGGACCCGTTTATGAAACTCCCACCAAAGTCGGCAAAACAGCGGCGGGGTTAGACTATGTGCAGTATGCAGCGCAACAAGCCTCAGTTCCCTGGTTTGCGATCGGTGGCATTGATCCGAATAATATTCATGAGGTCTTAGGGGCGGGAGCGAAACGAGTCGCGATCGTGCGTGCAATTATGCAGGCTGAACAACCGACATTGGTGACTCAGTATTTTCTCTCTCAACTCACCAAAGAACAAAACCTGCGTCGTATTGAAGCTGGTACTCCTCAATCATGACCAACAATAGTAATCAAATTACTCTACAAGTGAATGGTGAATCCCGTACCTGTGCGGCTGACACCAAATTGCCTCAGCTTTTAGAACAGCTTGACCTCAATCCGCGTTTAGTGGCGATTGAGTACAATGGCGAGATTCTTCACCGCCAGTTTTGGTCAGATACTCAGATGAAGGATGGGGATCAGTTAGAGGTGGTAACGATTGTCGGTGGTGGGTAGGAGAGATGGGGGAGCAGGGGAAGCAGGGGGAGCAGGGGAAGCAGGGGGAGCAGGGGGAGCAGGGGAAGCAGGGGGAGCAGGGGAAGCAGGGGAAGTTAACTCAAAACTCTACCTTACCTATTGCCTATTGCCTATTGCCTATTGCCTATTCCCTGTTCCCTGTTCCCCGTTCCCTGTTCCCTGTTCCCTGTTCCCTGACGAATGACGAATGACCAATCGGTAATCTCCACTGGGATGTTTCAGCTCATGAAGGAGAGCGATACAGTGGAAGAGTAGTTAGTAATCCCACCCAGCTTGAGGTGAGTTGTTTCCCTTGGTTCAGACTGATGAGGGTAAAAATTGTTCATGGCTGATGTCAACCGTTGGAAACTCACCTGAGTTGGAATAATCCTAATTAACGTATGCGTAACCATCTTTTTTCCAAGATCAAACCCTTTTTAAAGTCTCTGCTTGTTGTTGGTCTCATTTTTACCTTAGTCCTGGGAAATGCCAGTGACGCTTTAGCCGCTCGTAGTGGTGGGAGAATTGGAGGCGGTTCCTTCCGCGCTCCCAGTCGTACCTATTCTCGCCCTGGTGGTGGTTATCGCGGTGGCGGTGGCGGTTATGGATATGGTGGGAGAGGAATTGGCTTTCCGTTTCTCTTACCCTTCTTCGGCTTCGGTGGTGTGGGGAGTCTGTTCGGAATTCTGATCTTTTTTGCGATCGCGAATTTCTTGGTGCAGTCTTTCCGGCGTCTGGGTGAAGGAGGCGGAAATGATGTCCCTAGCACGATCAACCCTAAGGTGTCCGTGGGACGCTTGCAAGTGGGTTTACTTGCTAGTGCGCGTGAGCTTCAGTATGAACTTGACAAGTTAGCTCAACAAGCGAATACCGATTCCCCTCAAGGACGAGCGCAAGTGCTGCAAGAGTCTACTTTAGCCTTACTCCGCCATCCAGAATACTGGGTGTATGGTGCAACCCAATCCCAGCAAATTGCTTTAGACGCCGCCGAAGCTCGGTTTAATCAGCTTTCCCTAGCCGAACGTAGTAAATTTGCCGAAGAAACCCTATCCAATTATCAGGGTCAACTTCGCCAAGGGACTGCTAAAGCGGCTGAAGGGGATGGAGCCTTGGTTGAATCTCAAGATCCGGGTGAATACATTATCGTTACCCTTTTAGTGGGTGTGCAAGGGAAGCTGGAATTACCCACCATCAATAGTTCCGATGACTTGCGTCAAGCCTTGCGTCAGATGGGTGGTGTATCGAGCGATCGCTTATTGGCAATTGAAGTTCTCTGGACACCTCAAGCCGAAGGCGATACGTTAACCTCAGATGATGTATTAGCAGAATATCCTGATCTGAAGCTGGTATAACTCACCCGCGATCGCACGCCAAAGATGTAGGGGCGGGTTTAGGGGAAGATGTAGGGGCGGGTTTAGGGGCAGTAGGGGCGGGTTTAGGGGAAGTAGGGGCGGGTTTAGGGATTTAATGAGTCAACCAACCTCATACTCAAAAACAAAACCCGCCCTACTCTCAACCGCTAAATTAGTCAACCAACCTCATACTCAACAACGAAACCCGCCCTACTCTCAACCGCTAAATTTGACCTTATCCCGGAAACAATTCGTCTCAGGGCGGTGATAAAACTTGAACCGCCGAGTTCGATAAAACCAAGTCAACTAACTGGTCAATTAAACGGTCTTGTTCGATTGACAAAATTGACTTTCCTTGCATAACCTCTTGAAAAAGCACCAAGGAAGACATAGAACTCAAAAAAATATAAGCAGTCAACTCCGGATCACGAATGTGCCAGTCTGGATGGGACTCAAAATACTGTTTCAGACTATGACGTTCTTCCCCAATAACCCGGCGGATAAACAATTGTGCTAAATGAGGAAAATGACCCGATTCAGCAATCAATAAACGTAGAAACGCCGAATTCTCTGGATTATTTAGTTTCGCTAGAAATGCCTCTGCCAATCTCCGTAACCCTGCGGCTGGCTCATCCGACGGGTTAAAATTAAAATCAGGCTGAAACTGCTCACAGATGAACTGTTCCACCAATTCGATAAACAATCCCTCTTTTGATTGAAAATGATTGTAAATGGTATGCTTAGATACGTCTGCTTCAGCGGCGATCTGATCCATACTGGTTTCCCTATAGCCATGCTGGATAAAAAGTTGCATAGCGGCTTGGGCAATTTGCTCGCGTTTAGATGGTTTCATACATAATTCTGGAATGGTTTATTTGCTCGTCAGTTGCATTTCGTAGCTCAAAATTCCCCTCTCCCGCGTAAGATGAAAGGAGGGAGTAGGTTAGTCATTCAGGACTAAACAATATTTCAACTGATCATCGAGGATGTATAGCTATCGCCATCAAGGTTAGGACAGACTCAAAGGAACCCAATCAGCGATCATGTTTACTCATCCCCGATTTCCAATCCTCTTTAAGCGCAGTAACAGATGGACAAGGTAAAGGAGCAGGACGGAAAGGAAGCAAGTTTTCCATTTACCTTTTGCCAAAAAAATTTAACGGTTACTACTAAACTTGCAACCTGGTATGAGAGACTGGAATCATGACACCCTTTACTAATATAGTATGCGAAATTTCGATGTTGTCGTAGTCGGCGCAGGTCCAGCCGGGGGACAATGTGCAAGGTGGTTAGCGAAATCCGGTTATCAGGTTTTGTTGGTCGAGCAGCATGAAACCTTTGAGAAAAATAATTTTTCCAGTGCGGCTACGCCATTAGAAACCTTAGAAAAATTTGACTTACCTGAGGATGTGGTCGGCAGTTTTTGGCATAATTTGGTGATTGTAACCACTAATTTAACCCGAAATTGGGATGCTCCGCAAACCTTAGGGGCTGTCTTAAATTTCGCCAAGTTGCGACAATTTCTGGCTGATGAAGTTAAATCTTGTGGCGGCGAGGTTTGGCTGGGATGTCGATATGTGAGGTATGTCCAAACAGACGGTGAGACGCGGGTTGAACTGAAGCCGCGAGGGAGGGAACCGATTACTGTCACCACCCAGGTGTTGGTGGATGCCACAGGACCCGCTAGGGCGGTTATGTATCCTAAGGACAGCGAGAAACCTGCGTTTTTCAAGCCCTCTGGGATCGAATATTTAATTGAAGTCTCAGATGATGATTATGATAAATATGCCCATTCCCTCTGGTTTTTCTTGGGGCATAAATGGATGCCAAAAGGCTATTCTTGGATATTTCCCATGGAGAAGCCTCGGTTAAAGGTAGGCGCGGCATCGTATCGATCAGACCATAAAATTATTAAGCAGACGGAATCGATTCGATATTATATTGATTTACTGATTCACGAGCATATACAAGCCAAAGACTATAGGATAATCGATACTCATGGGTCAACGCTGCACTATTCCAGTGGACTGAGGGATATTTACTATCGCGATAATATTATTGCCATTGGGGATGCCGTATCCATGGTGAACCTTTTGGGCGGTGAAGGGATTCGCCATGCCATGCATTGCGCCGAAATCGCGGGCAAGCATATTCAGCAGTATTTAAAGGGTCAATCAGCCAGTTTTCAGGAGTATCAAAAAGAAATTTATCATAAATTCTACCGAACTTGGAATTTATCTGAAAAAATTTGCAGGAAACGCTATTTGATTGAAAGCGACGAAAAAATTGATGAAGGGGTATCTTACCTGACGCCTCTAGACACTCAAGAGATGATGGATATTGTGTTTTACTATAAGTTTAATAAACTGTCCAAGAGTTTAATCGTTTACCTGATCCGAAAAATTCGCTCCTGGTGGAAAGCAAAATATGTAATGAAGTATAAATTATGACTGATGAGGCGGAGTCACTGAAGGGATGTATCCAACGTCACCAAAGACAAAGGACAAAGGACGAATGACAAATAACCAAAGCAAGTTAAACTATATGCAGTTTTCCACATTAGCCCATAAGTAACCATGCCCAGTAATCCGGTGTATCCCATCGTTTGGCGCGACGATCGCGTACTCCTAATTGACCAAACCCGTTTACCCCACAACTATACAGTGGTTGAAATTAAGTGCTGTGAGGATATGGCACGGGCAATTAGAACTATGATTGTCCGAGGGGCGCCAGCGATTGGGGTGGCGGCGGCTTACGGGATGTACTTGGGGGCGCGAGACATTAAAACCGAGGATCGCGAGACGTTTGTCACGGAACTCGAAGAGGTAGCCAAACAGCTGCGTCAGACTCGCCCGACAGCAGTGAATCTATTTTGGGCGATCGCCCGGATGTTGAAAACTGCCCATGAAACCATTGGTTCAGTGGATCAGTTAAAAACAGCACTGTTGGTAACCGCCCAGGCGATTCAGGTTGAAGATTTAGAGATTTGTAAAGCGATCGGGGATAATGGGTTGGCAGCTATGCCTGCGACTCCAGAAAAATTATGTATTCTTACCTATTGCAATGCGGGTTCCCTAGCCACAGCCGGCTACGGTACAGCCTTGGGCGTGGTGCGTTCCACCTGGCGCGAGAAGCGGTTAGCCAGAATTTATGCCTGTGAAACTCGTCCCCGGTTACAAGGGGCAAAACTGACGGCTTGGGAATGTGTGCAAGAAGGAATCCCGGTAACATTGATTACCGATAATATGGCAGCCCATTGTATGCATCAGGGATTAATTGATGCGGTGATGGTGGGTGCAGATAGAATTGCTGCCAATGGAGACACGGCGAATAAAATTGGCACTTATAGTGTGGCATTACTCGCCAAAGCCCATAATATTCCCTTCTTTGTCGCCGCCCCCCTATCTACGGTTGACTTTGACTTACCCACAGGCGATTTAATTCCGATTGAAGAACGCCATCCCTCAGAAATTTATCAAATCGGTGAGACGGTGACTTGTCCCACTGGGGTTGAGTTTTATAATCCAGGATTTGATGTCACGCCAGCAGAGTTAATTTCAGCCATTATTACCGAAAAAGGGGCGATGCGTCCAGAAGAGTTGCAGCAATTTCGCGTGAAGCAATTGGCGTGATGGTTGGGTTAACCGGGATTTACTGGAAATGGTGCAAGATCATTGGTACGCTTGAGAACTTGCCACACTGAGAATAAATCCTAAGTAACCTTGAGGTAGGCAAGGGCAACAAACAATAACACGACTCGTTTTAAGCATTATAAATCTTGCCTACCCTACCTAAAATTACCTTGTTTGCCAGAAACAGCCATGAACGTCTCCCTTTTAGACAAACAACCCCAGCCACCATTAGCCGAAAAATTGGTGACTTTGCATGATATTACCTGGGAACAGTTCAAAGCGATCGAAACCCAATTACAGAATAATCAAGGCGTCAGGCTGACTTACTTATCCGGGGTAATGGAAATTATGTCTCCGATTGGGGCATTTCATGAAAATATTAAAAGCACTCTTAGCTTGCTGTTAGAAGCTTACATGAGAGAAAAGCGCATCCGATTTTACAGGCGTGGTGGATTTACGCTGGAATCGCCTGGATATGCCTCCGGTACACCTGATGAATCTTACTGCATTGGTAGTAATAAGGAAACGCCTGATATTGTGATCGAGATTATCGTGACCAGCGGAACTATCGACAGACGGGATTTGTATAAACCTAGGCGGGTGTCTGAAGTCTGGTTCTGGAAATCCGATCAGATGAGGATATTCTCTCTGGGCGCTTCTCTAGAGTACGAAGAGGTGAATCGTAGTTCCTTTTTCCCTGATTTGGATAAGGCGCTGTTGTTACGCTACATTGCGTATCCCGATCAGTACGATGCCGTAAACGAATTTATTCAAGCAATCCGCAGTCGTTAAAGTGGCAACATACGAAAAACCTCAGCGCTTTCTGTGAAAGGCTGAGGACAAGTATCAGGGTGTATGCTTTTCTCCTTCAGGCAGAGTTATTTGGTTGATGACTGCATCTGGAGTCTTGCTACTTATTATATTGGCTCATAAGCTAGACGATCTTCTAGATCAGTTCTGACGCACTTTGCTCTTGATCTAAAACTGATCTTGACAAAATCGTGATCATTATATTTGCTGCGCGAGAAGCAAGCTACTGGACTGACACAGCTAAAATTGTGGAATAGATTTCACCATTGAATCGGGCGCACGTCTGTGCGCCCCTACAGTTTCGGGGCTAATGGTTAATTCATCAAATAAGGTGTGCCACGCCACTACATACTTTGTCTCAAATCTAAACGACAAGAGGGCGGGTTTTGTTGATAAGTTAAGTAGGTTGGTGGAAATAAACTTAACTAGATTAAGTTATGTAAACAAGCCTCAAACCCTTACTGTTCCCTGTTCCCTGTTCCCTGTTCCCTAATCTCCACCGCTAACTTTAATTGTGTCCACCTACTTATCGGTATACCCGTCAATTACACGGCTAAACCCGCCCCTACAATCCTCCTACCCTCTTACCCTTCTACCCTCAATTACACTGAGAAACGTTAGTAAAGTCTTCCAGGGTGGGGGCAAAATTAACGGTTCCTGTATTATTCTGAGTGAGAGTATCTAGATTCACGACCTCGAATGTGCCATTATTGCGCTGAAGCTGGAACTCTGTCGTGCTGCTATTCTCAGTGAGGGCTAGGCAGAACGTGCGATCGCTATTAAGTACGGCATTAAATCCTGGAATAGCATTTTTATCCAAAATTGTCAACTCTACATCGGCAAGAGTTTCAGCATTGCCATTCGTTTGCAAAAAGATACCCTGACTAGCATTATCCGTAATCGTGGTATTGTTAATCCGATAATCTTGCACCGAGACAGCATTTCCCTGGACAAAAATACCTTGACCTCCATCCGTTCCATTGGTGGGAGTTGTACCGCTAATTGTACTGGTTTCAATCTCAAACTCCTGGCGGCTATTATTATTCGCCGATACGAAAATCCCCTGACCTGTGCTATTACTAATCTGCACATTACTAATCTGAAACCGTTGCTGAGATTGGAGTTCGGGATTCTTCTCATCCCCATTCGCCCCAACAAAAAGACCTTGACCCTGACTATCACTGATTTGGACATTATCAATCGTGAAGTCTTGTTGGGCAATGCTATTGGCTTGGACAAAAATCCCTTGACCGCCACTGTCGAGATTATTCAATGTCGTATCATTAATCGTACTATTTGTAATCTCAAAGTTTTGAGTGCTATTGTTATTAGCGCTCATGAAAATTCCTTGACCTGTACTCTGGCTAAGCTGGGCATCTGTAATGGCAAACTCTTGCCGTGATTGTACACTGAGGTCATTTTCATCTCCATTCGTTGCCACAAAAATACCCTGTCCAGCATTGTTGGTTATCGTCGGACTATTAATCTGAAATTCCTGGACTGCCATACGATTACCTTGGACAAAAATTCCCTGTCCCCCTTCGGCTTGGGCGTCGAGTTCAATATTGCGAATCGTGCTGCTGTTGATGTCAAAGACTTGTTCGCTGTTATTGTTCGCCGCAATAAAAATTCCCTGACCCACGGTTTCACTAACGTCAGTGCTATTCAGTTGGAACTCCTGTCTCGATTGAGCAGTTAAGTCCTTTTCATCACCATTCGTAGCAATTAAAATACCTTGTCCAGCGGTATTTGTGACTGTGGTATCGTTGAGGGTGAAATCTTGAACAGCGACGCGATTCCCCTGAATAAAGACACCTTGACCCCCATCACCATTACTATCGAGACGAGTCTGGTTAATGGTACTGGCATCAATGTCAAAGGTTTGCTCACTATTATTATTAGCCGCGATGAAAATCCCTTGTCCTGTACTTTCGCTAACCGTAGCATTGCTGAGATTAAAATCTTGAAGAGATTGCTGCGTCAGGTCATTTTCGTTACCATTGGCGGCGATAAAGATGCCTTGACCTGCACTTTCAGTAACCGTTAAGGTTTCCAGAGTCAAGGTTTGCTGGGCGCTGGCATTGGCTTGCAGGAAAAGACCTTGACCACCATCCCCATTTTCATCCAGGACGGTGTTACTAATACTTGTATTTAAAACGTCAAAAACTTGACGACTATTATTATTCGCAGCCAAATAAAATCCTTGACCGACACTATTACTAATTTGATTATTGGTTGCGGTTAATTGCTGTTGCACCTCACCAGAGGCTTGAATAAAAACACCTTGACCACCACTGTCACTGATTTGGTTACTATCCAGGGTGAGTTCTTGTTGAGTGGTTCCCGATGCTTGAATAAAAATGCCCTGCTGACCACTATTTGTGATAACATTACCAGCGATCGCACTGGTTCCAGTTACATCGATGAGACTAATCCCTTGTCCTGTGGCGTTGGTGATGCGGTTATCTTGAATCGTCACATTCTCAATAGCCGCGCCTTGGATACCATTCCCCGTGGCATTCGCGATCGCAAACCCAGTCAGGGTAGTATTATTTCCTAGCGTCACCGTTCCCGTAATTGTGGGAAACTCACCGCTTCCCGATAAGGGTAACTGCACCCTACCCAGTTGCTGCGTATCAATGCGTTGGACTGCACCTGCAGAGAGTACCGTTACCCCATCCGCAAACTGAAAGCCTTCTGTCTCAGACGTCGTACCCACTTGCACATAAACAATCTCATCAGCTTGTGCCACACTCAATGCATCCTGCACTGTGCCAAACGGCGTTTCAAACGTACCCTCTCCTGTACTCACCCCCAACGTGACATGCTGAAACTGCCAAGGTTGACCCGTTTTTGGGTTTATCGCCGCGACTTGTTCATTTTCCGTTTGTTCATCGACAATAATTGTAGCGATACGTCCTACCGATTCACCCATCCGTGTCCAGGCGCTACCGGATTCAACCCCACGGGGACGAGTTCCAGGAAAGGTTGCGCCTAAACTGAGGACAATCCGAGTGTCAAAGATTTGGTCAGTTTGCACCGATAAACCCAGATTTAGATAATCCGTCGGATGTGCTTCCAATCGCCCTCGAATCCCAATCGCATTATCCGTTCCCTCCCCGCCATAGTAATAAAACCCTGCATATCCCCGTAAATCTCCCGCCCCTAATCGCAATAACCGTCCCCCCGCTTCAATATCAAATCCCGCCATTGCAGATTCAAAGCGCTGGCGATGATTGAGGAGTAAATTATTCTCCTGAAATCCGCGCAGGGAGAACGACTCATCCACCTCTTGGCGGCGTTCACCAACTGGCAAATACGCATTCACCCGCAAATCCCAATTATCCCCTAGTCGTTCAAACCCTGCACCAATTTGGTGAAACATGCTGTTTCCGGTATCACGGGTATCATAGGCAAGGTAGCCTCCCAGAATCCGGTTTTGAGTGGAATTGTAAAATCGTTGTCCCAGAAGAATCGTTCCGCCCATCGTGGAGTCGGTTAACAGGCGTAATTGTCCTTCCAGAAATGTCACGGTACTTCCGGGATTCTGAGTAATTGGAACAAAGCCTTCCAGACTAAAAAATGGGTCTTGATAGCCTGCGCCTTCGGTGGTAAAATCGACGCCTACACGGGGTAAGACTCTCAAATCTGTGGCAGTTCCCGGAGTTGGTAAACGTGGCGTATCGGTTTCCGACGCAGGGGTTTGGGCAATGACAGGCGAAGTTAACCCTCCAGAAACAAGTAATCCAACACAGAGGGCTTGAGCTGAGATTTTCATTAATCAGAGGGTGAGTACAATCGTCACCCCCTCTTACATGTATCGCTTTTGGGAATCCGGCAAAGGGGATTCTGGGTTGAAGTTTTGTTAAGTTATGTCGCCCAAAAAAAAATCCCCTTTCGGGGACTTGTCCAAGGGTGGGAAAAAGATTTCATCTATGTTTTTATTATCTACCCAAGTTGCAGGAGTTGTGTGTAGCTACGATGAAGTTTATATGAAAAATCGATGAAGTTTCTGTAAAGTTGGGTCTGGTCGTTGGTCATGGCTTCTTTGTCCGTTGTTATTGATCCCGATACTCTATCCCTTTTTATTTGTCAAAATGGTACCACCCAATAATGAAAAATCCCGTTCTCGACCCACTGAGAACGGGATAAGGAGTGAGATACACTAATTGCAACTTGGGAGTAAGCGATGTATATCGTCTTACCTAGTAGCTTAACCGTTCTACAGAGGCTTTTGGGATAAGCGTTGATGAAGAATGGTTCGATTTATGTGAAAATTCTGTGAATATGACCAGTATCGCAATTCGCATTCCTGAAGATGTGGTCGAGGATCTCAAGCCTTGCTTTTCACACCCCATACCCCACACCCCATACCCCACACCCCATACCCCATACCCCACACCCCATACCCCACACCCCATACCCCACACCCCATACCCCATACCCCACACCCCATACCCCACACCCCACACCCCATACCCCACACCCCATACCCCACACCCCATACCCCACACCCCATACCCCACCCCCTATACCCCACACCCTGCCTACCTTTGACGCGAGCTTGTCACCCCTTCAGTTATCCCCCTTTAACCAGCGGTTGATCAGACTGAAAGGCTATCCTTTGGCAAAGGGGTATGTTTTCTACATCCGTTCGAGTACCGAAATACCGAGTAACGATAATCCCAGTTTCAGCGTTTGAGCTGTTAGGTCACACAACATCAATCGTGATAGTCGCACGGATTCCTCCGCTTTAAGCACAGGACATTGGTCATAAAATTGACTGAATTTCTCGCTCAGTTCATACAAATACTGACAAAGACGATTAGGTAATAACTCTTGCTCAACTTCTTTAATTACCTCGCTGACTTGTAGTAGATGTTTCGCTAGTGTTGCTTCTTGGTCTTCTTTCAATGAGACTTGAGTAGATGTTCTTAACTGCTCAAAATCAATGCCACCTTTGCGACCAATACTTTGAATCCGGGCATAAGCATACAGCAAATACGGTGCTGTATTTCCTTTGAGCGATAGCATCTTATCGAAGCTAAACACATAGTTGCTGGTGCGATTTTGACTGAGGTCAGCATATTTGACCGCCGCCATACCAACCACTTGAGCCACATGTTCAATGAACTCCTCGGTTTCCTGGCGACCTTCTGCTTGGATGCGAGTTTCGAGATCAGCACGCGCACGCGCGATCGCTTCATCTAATAAATCCCGCAATCGTACTGTCTCTCCAGACCGAGTTTTTAGCTTTTTCCCGTCTTCCCCTAGTACCAATCCAAAGGGAACATGCACGACTTCAACAGTCTCCGGTAACCAACCTGCCCGTTGTGCAACCTGAAAGACTTGGGCAAAATGATTCGCTTGTCCAGCATCAGTAACATAAATAATTCGATTTGCCCCATCTTGTTGAATCCGGTAGCGTAGTGCGGCTAAGTCAGTTGTGGCATAGTTATAACCCCCATCCGACTTTTGCACAATTAAGGGTAAAGGTTCACCTTTTTTATTCGTAAATCCTTCTAAAAAAACACATTTAGCACCTTGGTCTTCCACTAATAAGCCTGATTGTTCTAAATCTTTGACGATATCGGGAAGTAAGGGGTTATAGAATGATTCACCCCGTTCGGTGATATGTACATCCAGTAAATCATAAATGACCTGAAATTCCCGCCGGGATTGCTCACACAGCAACTGCCAAGCTCGTTTAGTATCTTCAGCCCCAGCTTGCAGTTTCACGACTTCCTGTCGTGCGGCTTCTTGGAAGGCTTCATCGGTATCGAACCGTTTTTTAGCTTGTCGATAAAAGCTGACTAAATCTCCTAAATCAACCGCCTCAGCCGTGGTTAATGCCTCTGGGCAAACTTCCCGAAGATAGGTAATTAACATGCCAAATTGAGTTCCCCAATCTCCAACATGATTGAGGCGCAGGACATCATGATCTCGAAATTCCAAAACACGGGCAATGCAGTCGCCAATAATAGTGGAGCGCAGATGACCAACATGCATTTCTTTGGCAATGTTTGGACTGGAAAAATCCACAACAACTCGCTGGGGCTGTTTGGCGGGTTCTACACCTAAGCGAGGGTGGGTGAGACTCCTATTCAGCTTGGCTTCTAAATAGGCGGATTTGAGGGTGAAATTAATAAAACCGGGTCCTGCGACTGTGGGAGGATGGCAGATATCAGCAACATTGAGATGGTTGATCAGCATCTGTGCGATCGCTCGTGGGGGTTGACCTAGCGGTTTTGCCAGAGAGAGTGCCGCATTCGATTGATAATCACCAAATTTAGGATTACTGGCAGGAACTAACATTGGATCTGTACCCGCCATCGTTTCACCAAAGGCAGCAATCAATGCTTGCTCAAATTTGGCTTTTAGTTGTTCCAAGGTTGAAGTCATTGCGCTAGGTAAAGAGTTGAAACGATAAGAGGTTGCCAAGAATCAGAGAGAAATGGCTTACTCAAAACATTAGGGAATGAACTTTAAATGCGATTCTCGTCCAGTAAGTTCATACTTAAATCCAGCCAAGTGGAACGAGTTATAGGGGCACTCGTGGAAATATAGTCTACACCGGTTTGGGCTACAGCACGAATGGTGTCCAGGGTGATATTCCCAGAGGCTTCAATTTTCAGTCGGTCATTTTTGCCACGAATCTTATGTACCGCCTGCCGCATCCTCTCCAAGGGCATATTGTCCAGCATGATAATGTCAGCCCCCTGATCTAAGGCTTCTGTCACTTGCTCCAGGGTTTCGGTTTCAACTTCAATCCGCAGGGGGTAGGGCATTTGTTCCCGGATACGAGCGATCGCGTCTTTGATGCTACCTGCTGCCACTATATGATTGTCTTTAATCATCACGGCATCATCTAAGCCAAAACGATGATTAATGGCACCACCAACTTGAGTGGCATATTTTTCCAGCAATCTTAGCCCAGGGGTGGTTTTACGAGTATCGACGAGTTGAGTTGGAAGATCAGCAAGTTGATCGGCATATTTGCGGGTAAGGGTAGAAATGCCACTTAAGTGCATTGCTAAGTTGAGAGCCACTCGTTCTCCCATCAATAGAGTATCTAGAGCGCCATGTAAACGAGCAATGACCTGTCCAGGATGACAGTCTTCCCCCTCAGCCACAGCCGCCACAAAACTGGTTTGATCGCTTAAGAGTTGGAAGATCCGTTTCGCGATCGGCAATCCAGCAATCACTCCCCCTGCTTTAGCCGTCCATTCGGCTTGGACAATTTTGTCCGGGGCTTCCCACAAGCCTTGAGTCGTGCGATCGCCTCGACCGATATCCTCTAACAACCAGTTCTGGAGGATCGGATCTAGCAGGATCAATGGCGGTAAAGCTCTCATCTGACAAACAGGGGTAATTTTCTCAAGCTGGTCGGGTTAGCTCTAGATTTAACATAGCTCAGATCGCCCTCTGGGAAAGGGTTTTTGACTTCTCCAAAAAAAAATTAAAAAAAAGGTTGACAACTCCAGAAATAGCCACTACATTGGTAAATGCGCTTGAAACGGAGTTCGCTCCCAACCCAAGCGTCCGAACCAAGACAAATCAATAGTTTGAAAGCCAAGCATACAAAACTCCTTGTCAAAAAACTTCGAGGGGAATCAGGAAACTGAGACTCTCTCAACTAATAAGGATAACTTGGAAATGTCACCTATTTACTATTAATAGGAGACATTTCGGAGCCTAGAAAAAAACACTCTAATATGGAGAGTTTGATCCTGGCTCAGGATGAACGCTGGCGGTCTGCTTAACACATGCAAGTCGAACGCAACCTTCGGGTTGAGTGGCGGACGGGTGAGTAACGCGTGAGAATCTGCCTTGGGGTCGGGGACAACCACTGGAAACGGTGGCTAATACCGGATACGCCTTCGGGTAAAAGATTTATTGCCCTAAGAGGAGCTCGCGTCTGATTAGCTAGTTGGTGAGGTAAGAGCTCACCAAGGCAGCGATCAGTAGCTGGTCTGAGAGGACGATCAGCCACACTGGGACTGAGACACGGCCCAGACTCCTACGGGAGGCAGCAGTGGGGAATTTTCCGCAATGGGCGAAAGCCTGACGGAGCAAGACCGCGTGAGGGAGGAAGGCTCTTGGGTTGTAAACCTCTTTTCTC